>NZ_LS483364.1:2202500-2331387 GCF_900475275.1 Streptococcus sanguinis
GCTCCCCGAGGCATTTCGTCGTTTGTCACGTCCTTCTTCGGCTCCTAGTGCCAAGGCATCCACCGTGCGCCCTTACTAACTTAACCTTATTTTTGACCTTTCAGTCTTAAACTCATTAATTTTCACAGCGTTTTCGGTTTATTTTCTTGTTACTATTTGATATCGGTATTCAATTTTCAATGGACAAGTTCTTTATCTAGTAAAACTAGATAATGGAGCCTAGCGGGATCGAACCGCTGACCTCCTGCGTGCAAAGCAGGCGCTCTCCCAGCTGAGCTAAGGCCCCACATAGCCCTCTCAAAACTAAACAAGACCCAAGTGCATTCCGTGTGTCCTTACGGACTCCTTAGAAAGGAGGTGATCCAGCCGCACCTTCCGATACGGCTACCTTGTTACGACTTCACCCCAATCATCTATCCCACCTTAGGCGGCTGGCTCCTTACGGTTACCTCACCGACTTCGGGTGTTACAAACTCTCGTGGTGTGACGGGCGGTGTGTACAAGGCCCGGGAACGTATTCACCGCGGCGTGCTGATCCGCGATTACTAGCGATTCCGACTTCATGTAGGCGAGTTGCAGCCTACAATCCGAACTGAGACTGGCTTTCAGAGATTAGCTTGCCGTCACCGGCTTGCGACTCGTTGTACCAGCCATTGTAGCACGTGTGTAGCCCAGGTCATAAGGGGCATGATGATTTGACGTCATCCCCACCTTCCTCCGGTTTATTACCGGCAGTCTCGCTAGAGTGCCCAACTGAATGATGGCAACTAACAATAGGGGTTGCGCTCGTTGCGGGACTTAACCCAACATCTCACGACACGAGCTGACGACAACCATGCACCACCTGTCACCTCTGTCCCGAAGGAAAACTCTATCTCTAGAGCGGTCAGAGGGATGTCAAGACCTGGTAAGGTTCTTCGCGTTGCTTCGAATTAAACCACATGCTCCACCGCTTGTGCGGGCCCCCGTCAATTCCTTTGAGTTTCAACCTTGCGGTCGTACTCCCCAGGCGGAGTGCTTAATGCGTTAGCTGCGGCACTAAGCCCCGGAAAGGGCCTAACACCTAGCACTCATCGTTTACGGCGTGGACTACCAGGGTATCTAATCCTGTTTGCTCCCCACGCTTTCGAGCCTCAGCGTCAGTTACAGACCAGAGAGCCGCTTTCGCCACCGGTGTTCCTCCATATATCTACGCATTTCACCGCTACACATGGAATTCCACTCTCCCCTTCTGCACTCAAGTTAAACAGTTTCCAAAGCATACTATGGTTAAGCCACAGCCTTTAACTTCAGACTTATCTAACCGCCTGCGCTCGCTTTACGCCCAATAAATCCGGACAACGCTCGGGACCTACGTATTACCGCGGCTGCTGGCACGTAGTTAGCCGTCCCTTTCTGGTAAGATACCGTCACAGTGTGAACTTTCCACTCTCACACCCGTTCTTCTCTTACAACAGAGCTTTACGATCCGAAAACCTTCTTCACTCACGCGGCGTTGCTCGGTCAGGGTTCCCCCCATTGCCGAAGATTCCCTACTGCTGCCTCCCGTAGGAGTCTGGGCCGTGTCTCAGTCCCAGTGTGGCCGATCACCCTCTCAGGTCGGCTATGTATCGTCGCCTTGGTGAGCCGTTACCTCACCAACTAGCTAATACAACGCAGGTCCATCTGGTAGTGATGCAATTGCATCTTTCAATTAATTATCATGCAATAATCAATTTTATGCGGTATTAGCTATCGTTTCCAATAGTTATCCCCCGCTACCAGGCAGGTTACCTACGCGTTACTCACCCGTTCGCAACTCATCCAAGAAGAGCAAGCTCTTCTCTTCAGCGTTCTACTTGCATGTATTAGGCACGCCGCCAGCGTTCGTCCTGAGCCAGGATCAAACTCTCATTAAAAAGTTTGAGTTCGCACTCATTACTGTCCACTGACAGATTTATTTTCGTTTTTTTTGACAGGTTACATATCTCTATGTCACCCTGCACTTGGTTCGTCTTGTTCAGTTTTCAAAGGGCTTTGTCTTTCGCGACAACTATATTAGTATATCACCTATACCCACCAACTGTCAATACCTTTTTTAATCTTTTTTCATTTTTTTCTAGAATTTTTTATTCATCAGAGGCTAGCCTCTATTAAAGAGAGGGAAGATAAGCTTCCTCACCTAGTTGACGAGCTAATAAACCAGCTCTAGCCAGCTGAAGCAAACTCTTTGTGAATTCATAAATATGCTCTCTTTCACTTGCAGACAACTCTTTTTTAGAAAACTTTCTTCTTAAAGCTTTGTAATCCCGGCCTTCCTCCTGAAAGAAGGGAGCGTCTTGTAAATAGGCTTTCACATTTTCCAAGTTTTCTAAAATACCAAGATGAAAAGCGGCAGAAGCAAAAGTTTTATTAAAAGGCTGGGTGCAGACGCTCCGAAACTCTACTGTCCCCCGTGTCGTCAAATCTTGATACTGGTAACTTCTATGATTCTTGAAGTCTGCTTCCCTTGGAGTCAAGTTTATTTTTTCACCTGAAAGGCTATAAGCCTCAATAGTTTTCTGACTCATGTATTCATTAGCAGCTATTGGATAGAAATAGTAGGATTTACCTTCCCGTTCAGCAGTGAAAACCGCTGATTTACTAAGATAAGCAAAAAAATCATCTTCTGTTTGAAAGTCTTTCGAATTAACGCCTGCATTTTCCTGTAAAATGCCATGCATCGATTGCTCCCAGAAAATATCCCGAGCTATTTTTGTATCCCAAGAAGAATCTGAAAACTCTGAATTGGCAAAGAGGTATGCCTTAGCGGCTTCAATTTGATTGAAGACATTGATAACAGTTAAATAATTTTCTCTTGAGACATCCAGCTGAACTTGACTCCCACAAATAAAAGCACCATATTCTGGATAATTGTGCAGACCATCCATGTTCTTTCCCATAGCTAAATACTGCATCAACATTTCATATCTTGGATACTTAACTGGACTATTATCATTTTCTGCCCAGAAAGGATGAATACCTTCTCCTTGAATTTCATGGTCTTCTTCGCGCAGAATTGGCTGAATAATGTTCAGATAGTTATTAAAACGCTCTTCAACTTCTTGAATTCTGGAAGCCTTGGCAAAAGCAAATTCCAAAGTATTGTAAGAAACCTCAAAAAGAATTCTGTCTTCATTTTTAGTAAATTTCAGTTGGATAGGATTCCCATCTCTATCAAATCGTTCTGCCTCAAAATCATACTCTTCCAACAGACGTTTCAAGAGATTCTTGGCAACATTTGTATTGGTCGCTCCACCCTGGCTATTGACAATAGGAAATTCTAACTCAATGCCAATGTAGACAGTTGGATTTCCTTTGATATTCTTTAAATAGCGTTCTTTTAAAATTTGGATTGAATCAGTCATTTCCATTTCCTATAAATTTTTGATAGTGTTAGAGTATTATAACAAAATTTCAGGTATTTTCCTAGCCTCATACAAAAACGCCTGCTTACGAAATTGTTTTTGTCTTAAAAGCAATTTCGTAAACAAGCGTCTACCTATTATCACCTATATGATGAGTGTTCCCGCTAGGAAAAAATCCTAGCGGTAGACCAGAGCTAGACTAAGAATAGAAATTCTATTCCATCATCATAACACTCAACAAAGATTGATGATCTTATACCAATTCGATGATTGCCATTGGCGCAGCATCTCCACGGCGCGGTTCAGTTTTCAGGATACGAGTATATCCACCGTTGCGCTCTGCATAGCGTGGTGCAATCTCAGAGAACAATTTTTGAAGAGCAGTAGTTGTAGTATACTTTTCTGTTGCTTCATCATAGTTTTCTGATGCGATTTCATTGCGAACAAAAGCTGCTGCTTGACGGCGAGCGTGCAAGTCTCCACGTTTGCCCAATGTAATCATTTTTTCTACTGTTTTACGGATTTCTTTAGCACGAGCTTCAGTTGTCACAATTGATTCGTTGATCAGCAAATCAGTAGTCAAATCGCGAAGCATTGCTTTACGTTGTGAGCTAGTGCGTCCTAGTTTACGGTAAGCCATGTATTCCTCCTTTATTTATCGTTTTTTAACCCCAGACCGAGATCAGCAAGTTTAACTTTTACTTCTTCCAGACTCTTGCGTCCCAAGTTACGAACTTTCATCATTTCAGGCTCAGATTTCTCTGTCAAATCAAATACAGTATTGATACCTGCACGTTTCAAACAGTTGTATGAGCGAACTGACAAATCTAATTCTTCGATGGTCCGTTCCAAAATGCGGTCATCAGAAGTCTTTTCTGCTTCCTTCATAACGTCTGCAGCGATAGCTACTTCTGTCAGATTAGTGAAGAGATTCAAATGTTCCGTAAGGATGCGGGCTGAAAGTCCCAAAGCATCTTCTGGAATAATTGTTCCATTCGTTAAAATTTCAAGGGTTAGTTTGTCAAAACCATCGTTGCTACCAACACGAGCTGGCTCAACTTGGTAATTAACTTTTGTCACTGGCGTATAGATAGAGTCCACCGCAAGTGTTCCCACTGGTGCATCATCTTTCTTATTCTCATCAGCAGGCACATAACCACGACCACTATTGACAGTCATCGTTGCCTTAAAGCTTGCGCCTTCTCCGATTGTAAAGAGATAATGATCAGGGTTTATAATTTCAATATCACTGTCTGTCAAAATGTCTCCGGCAGTTACTTCTGCTGGTCCTTCAACATCCAGTTCAATAATCTTTTCGTCTTGGACGTAAGATTTTACAGCAATCCCTTTGACGTTCAGAATAATTTGCATCACGTCTTCACGGACACCGGAAATCGTATCAAACTCGTGCAAAACACCTTCAATATTAATTGAAGTAACAGCAGCACCTGGAAGTGAAGCCAAAAGCACACGGCGAAGAGAATTTCCCAGTGTTGTACCATAACCACGCTCAAGCGGCTCTACTACAAACTTGCCATAATCTTTATTTTCATCAATTTTTGTTATATTTGGTTTTTCAAACTCAATCATTTGCTATACTCCCTCTTAAACGAAAAGCAGTGTAACGGTTGGTGATTATACACGGCGACGTTTTGGAGGACGAGCACCATTGTGTGGTACAGGAGTCACATCACGAATAGCTGTTACTTCAAGACCAGCGGCAGCAAGAGCACGAATAGCAGACTCACGACCAGAACCTGGACCTTTTACAGTAACTTCAACTGATTTCAGACCGTGTTCCTGTGCAGATTTAGCAGCTGCTTCAGATGCCATTTGGGCAGCAAATGGTGTAGATTTACGAGAACCTTTAAATCCAAGAGCTCCAGCAGATGACCAAGCAATCGCGTTACCATGCACATCAGTAATCATAACAATAGTGTTATTAAATGTAGCGTGAATATGAGCAATACCGGATTCGATATTTTTCTTCACACGACGTTTACGTGTTGGTTTAGCCAAGACTTTTTACCTCCTTATATTATTTTTTCTTACCTGCAATCGCAACAGCTTTACCTTTACGAGTGCGGGCGTTATTTTTAGTGTTTTGTCCACGGACAGGAAGTCCACGACGGTGACGGATTCCACGGTATGAACCGATTTCCATCAAACGTTTGATGTTCAAGTTTACTTCACGACGAAGGTCACCTTCAACTTTAATCGCATCTACTTCACGACGGATAGCATCTTCTTGTTCGATTGTAAGATCTTTTACACGGATGTCTTCTGAAACTCCAGCAGCTGCCAAGATTTTCTTAGAAGTTGGAAGTCCGATACCGTACACATAAGTCAGTGAAACGACTACACGTTTGTCATTTGGAATGTCAACTCCAGCAATACGAGCCATTTTTTCTCCTTTCTATCTTATCCTTGACGTTGTTTGTGTTTTGGATTTGCTGGGCAAATTACCATAACACGACCATTACGACGAATAACTTTACAGTATTCGCAAATTGGTTTGACCGATGGTCTTACTTTCATTTTTTCCCTCCAAGTTTTTCGATTATTTAAAGCGGTATGTGATCCGTCCACGTGTCAAATCATAAGGACTCATTTCTACAGTCACACGGTCTCCCGCTAAAATACGAATATAGTTTTTACGAATTTTACCAGAAACTGTTGCTAAAATCTGATGTCCATTTTCAAGTTCAACCGTAAACATTGCATTAGGCATTGTATCAACTACCTTACCTTCAACCTCAATCACATCGTCTTTTGCCACGCAAAAGTACCTCCATAAATTTCGATTTGATCCCTCTGAGCACAGAGGTAACAATTATAAGTCAGACTAATTCATTGTATCACTACTTGTCAAATATTGCAAGCAGGAAAAACGCTTTTATTTCAAATTTGTCAAGACTTTTTCGATAGCTGAGAAGACATCATTAATATCTTGATTTCCTTGAATATCATGGACTAGACCTTTGCTGCGATAGTGATCAATGATCGGCTGACCTTGTGCGATATTGACATCCAAACGACGTTTAACTGTCTCAGGCTTGTCATCTTCGCGCTGGTAATAATCCTCTTCCTTGTAGTCTGCTGGCGGATTGAAGACCTTGTGGAAGGTTTCACCTGTTTCACGATGGATAATCCGACCGCTCAAACGCTCCAGCAAGCTGTTAGGATCCACTTCGATATTGATAACTCCGTCCAAAGCTAAATCAAGCTCTGCTAGCGTTTGATCCAAGGCATTTGCTTGCTCAATCGTGCGCGGATAGCCATCCAAGAGGAAGCCTGTTTGCTTAATATCATCCTGGCTCAAGCGCTCTTTGACAATGCCGTTTGTCACTTGGTCTGGAACCAACTCGCCCTTGTCAATATATGACTTGGCTAAAACGCCCATCTCTGTTTGGTTAGCAATCGCTGCACGGAACATATCTCCAGTTGAAATATGTGCAACATTGAAGCGCTCAACGATTTTAGCAGCTTGAGTTCCTTTACCAGCACCTGGTAAGCCCATAATCAAAAGATTCATGATTGGTCTCCTTTTTTGTTTTTAAAGCAATCTATTAAACCGATTAATAAACTCGTTTAAAAACAAAATAGAAGGGGGTGAGTCTACTCTGTCCCCTTTTATTTTGTTTATTTTCGGTTCAAGAAAGGTTATCTGAACGGGCTTCTCATTAGAAAAGCTATTCAAAAAGTCCCTTACTCTGAAGTATCCATAAAGCCGACATACTTTCTCTTCAGCAGGTAGCCTTCTAACTGTTTCATTCCCTCAATACCGGTTGAGATGATGATTAAGAGACTGGTTCCTCCAAGAGCAACGGCATCTGTCAATCCAAATACATCTTTAGCCAAAATAGGCAGGATAGAAATGAAACCTAAGAAGAGAGATCCAACTGTTGCCAAACGACGCAGCAGCTTAGACATATAGTCTTCTGTTCCTTTACCCGGACGAACACCTGGAATGTAGGCTCCGCTCTTTTGCAGATTTTCTGCTGTCTTCTCTGGATTAATCTGTACAAAAGTATAGAAGAATGTAAAGAGGACAATCAGGAAGGCGTACATGAACATACCACTAATGGTCGTTGTTGCCAAAAGTGACTGAGCTGTCTTAACCCAATCTGCGTCATAGCCCAAGGCACTGACAACTTGGAAAATCGCTGCCGGTGCAGCTGTAATCGAGCTGGCAAAGATTACTGGAATGACCCCAGCTGGATTGACTTTCAGTGGCAGATAGGAGCTAGAAGGTGCACCCTTCGCTACTTTCGTATACTGAACTGGAATTTTATATTCAGCCTGCTGTACAAAGGTTGTAAAGTAAATGATAAGCAGGACTGCCACAATCAGAATCCCTACAAAAATGAAGGATGAAGTCAAACGATTACTAGGGATATTGACAAAGTAATCTTCATAGATACCTTTAATCATATCAGGGATAGCTGAAACGATACCAGCAAAGATAATCATGGAAACGCCATTTCCGTAACCCTTGTCTGTAATCTGCTCACCTAGCCAAGTTACAATCATTGAACCAGTTGCTAGAAGAACGCAAATCAAAGCGTAGGTCTGAACATTAGGATTGGCAACCAGATTAGCTCTTGAGAGAGTATCAAAACCAGCAGTAATCCCAATTGCCTGCACAAAGGCCAAAACTAGGGCGATATAACGAGTCGCTTGATTCAGCTTCCTCCGTCCCACTTCCCCTTGCTTGCCCCACTCTACAAACTTCGGAAGCAAGTCCATTTGCAGCAGCTGAACAACGATCGAAGCTGTGATGTAAGGACTGACTCCAAGTGCAAAGACAGAGAAGTTGCGCATGGCGTTACCAGAGACCAAGCTCAGCATATTCAGGAATGGCAAATCATTCAAATTGCTTAAGGCTTTGGCATTAATCCCTGGAACCGTTATGGTTGTACCGATACGGAAAACTAAGATGATGAAAATCGTGAACAGAATCTTAGACCGTACCTGTTTGATTTTAAATGCGTCTTTTAATAGTTTGAAAAACATAGGTCACCTCGCTTAGATGACTTCCACTGAACCACCTTTAGCAGTGATAGCTTCTTCAGCTGATTTAGAGAATTTAGCTGCCTTAACAGTCAATTTCTTTGTCAATTCTCCGTTACCAAGAATCTTGATACCTGATTTTTCAGCTTTTACAATACCTGCTTCGATGAGAACAACTGGTGTTACTTCAGCGCCATCTTCAAAGGCGTTCAGTTGGTCAAGGTTAACAATCGCATATTCTTTGCGGTTGATGTTCAGGAAACCACGTTTTGGAAGACGACGGAACAATGGAGTTTGTCCACCTTCAAAACCAAGGCGAACGCCGCCACCGCTACGAGCTTTTTGACCTTTTTGACCACGGCCAGATGTTTTACCGTTACCAGATGATGTACCACGACCAACACGGTTGCGGACTTTACGAGAACCTGCAGCAGGTTGTAATTCATGAAGTTTCATTATATTATTTCTCCTCTTTTGTAAAATGCTAGCGCTCATATAGGAGAAAAGGTGTCTCCTATATAAACTCGCCTATACATATATTTAGTTTTAGGGGCTGAGAAAATCCCATCCCCTAACGTATTTTAATTTAAAGTTGTTAAACCAGCAAAGCTTATTTAACTTCTTCAACAGTTACCAAGTGTGATACTGCAGTAATCATACCGCGTACTGCTGGATTATCTTCTTTGATAACTGAGCTGTTCAATTTGCCAAGTCCAAGTGCTACAACAGTTTTACGTTGTGACGGGATGCGTCCGATTGGAGACTTAGTCAAAGTAATTTTAATTTGAGCCATGTTATCCCCTTTCTTATGCCAAGTCAGAAACTGAAATACCACGAAGGGCAGCAACTTCTTCAGCGCGTTTTAATTGTTTCAAACCTTCAACAGTTGCGCGAACGATGTTGATTGGAGTGTTAGAGCCAAGAGATTTAGATGTAACATCTGCTACACCTGCCAACTCGATGACGGCACGAACCGCGCCACCAGCAGCAACTCCAGAACCCTCAACAGCTGGCTTAAGCAATACTTTCGCTCCGCCAAATTCTGAAAGAACTTCGTGAGGAATTGTTGTGCCAACCATTGGTACTTCAATCAAATTCTTCTTCGCATCTTCAACTGCCTTGCGGATTGCTTCTGGTACTTCTTGAGCTTTACCAGTACCGAAGCCAACACGACCATTGCGATCACCAACAACTACAAGAGCTGCAAAGCGAAGACGACGTCCACCTTTAACAACTTTTGTAACACGGTTGATGGCAACTAAACGTTCTTCAAGTTCAACTGCGTTGTCTTTAAATGCCATTTTCTAGTGTCCTCCTCTTAGAATTTCAATCCGTTTTCACGAGCTGCATCAGCCAAAGCTTTTACACGTCCGTGATAGAGATATCCACCGCGGTCGAAGACGACTTCAGAAATACCTTTAGCAACTGCACGTTCAGCAACGAGCTTACCAACAACAACGGCTTGTTCTGTTTTAGTTCCTTTTGAAACTTCTTTGTCAAGAGTTGAAGCGCTTGCGAGCGTTACACCCGCTACGTCATCAATCACTTGAGCGTAGATGCCTGTATTAGAACGGAATACGTTCAAACGTGGGCGATCAGCAGTTCCAGAGAGTTTTCCGCGAACGCGACGGTGGCGTTTTTGGCGGATTTTATTTTTATCTGGTTTCGTAATCACAATTTTCACCTCTTAATTTTAATCTTGTGCTCATGCACAACCTTGGGAAACAGCTTGTTTGGCTGAAAAAATCAGCCAGACAAGATTATTTACCAGTTTTACCTTCTTTGCGGCGAACGAATTCACCAACGTAGCGGATACCTTTACCTTTGTATGGCTCTGGAGCACGCAGACTACGTACGTAAGCTGCAGTTTGTCCGACTACTTCTTTTGAAATTCCACTGACAACGATAGTTGTTGGGTTTGGAAGTTCAAAAGTGATGCCTTCTGGTGCTTCTACTTCGTCTGGATGAGATTTACCAACTGAAAGTACAAGCTTTTTGCCTTGAAGTTGTGCACGGTAACCAACCCCGCGCATTTCAAGTTCTTTCTTGAATCCTTCTGATACACCAACAACCATGTTGTTCAAAAGGGCACGAGTTGTTCCGTGGATTGTTTTCATTTCTTTTGAATCGTTTGGACGGTGAAGAGTTACTTCAGTTCCTTCCACACGGATTTCAATATCTTTTGAGAACTCACGAGTCAGTTCTCCTTTAGGTCCTTTTACAGTTACAACGTTGTCTTTGTTGCTGATCTCAACACCAGCAGGCAACACGATAACTTTATTACCAATACGTGACATGTATATATTCTCCTGTTAGATTGTCAGGCCGCAAGCGACCAGTTTTCACGGGGCTTAAATCGATTTCTCGATTTAAAGGAACATTTAGGTTTCAATTTCAAAGTGAATCTAGGAATCGTCTCGCAGGCATAACTTTGGGTTAGGCAAGAGACGATAACGAAGAGTCACAAAGAAATTGGGAACTAAATATTACCAAACGTAAGCGATAACCTCACCACCAACATTCTTTTGGCGTGCTTCTTTATCAGTCAGCAAGCCTTCAGATGTTGAAAGGATAGCAATTCCAAGTCCGTTCAGAACTTTTGGAAGATCTTCGCGTTTCTTGTAAACACGCAGACCTGGTTTTGAAACGCGTTTCAAACCAGTGATAACTTTTTCACCATTTTGTCCGTATTTAAGAAATACACGGATGATGCCTTGTTTGTCATCTTCGATGATTTCAACGTTTTTTACAAAACCTTCACGCTTCAGGATTTCAGCAATCCCTTTTTTGATGTTTGATGCAGGCACTTCAAGCACTTCGTGGTTTGCTTGGTTAGCATTACGGATACGTGTCAGAAAGTCTGCAATTGGGTCAGTCATAACCATTTTATATTTCTCCTCTTACTAGTAGTTTGCAAGCTGCACTTGCTAGTTAATGATTGAGCTAGGCTCAGATTGTATTGACACATTCGAACAAGATAACTCTTATTTGAACACGAGCTACAACCTGGGCAAAAAAGATAAATTTGTTTTGGAGCATCGCTCCTTCACCAAATTTCCTATTTTTGCTGTGGTTGTTACGCTCTTTTTATCATGATATTACCAAGATGCTTTGGTAACGCCAGGGATTTGTCCTTTGTATGCTAATTCACGGAAGCAAACACGGCAAAGTTTAAACTTGCGGTAAACGGAATGTGGACGGCCACATTTTTCACAACGAGTATAAGCTTGCGTAGAGAACTTAGCTGGGCGTTTGTTCTTAGCAATCATTGATTTTTTAGCCATTTGTTTTACCTCCTATATTATTTTGCAAAAGGCATTCCAAGGCCTGTAAGCAATTCGCGTGACTCTTCGTCAGTGTTAGCAGTTGTTACGATAACGATGTCAAGACCGCGAGTCTTATCAACGTCATCAAAGTTGATTTCTGGGAAGATCAATTGCTCTTTCACACCAAGTGTATAGTTTCCGCGTCCATCAAAAGATTTTGTTGGTACACCGTGGAAGTCACGAACACGTGGAAGAGAAACTGAAACCAATTTATCCAAGAATTCATACATACGTTCGCCACGAAGGGTTACTTTAGCACCGATCGCTACACCTTCACGAAGACGGAAGCCGGCGATTGATTTTTTAGCTTTAGTGATAAGTGGTTTTTGACCTGAGATAAGAGCCAATTCTTCAGCAGCTTTTTCAAGGTTTTTAGCGTTTGATACAGCGTCACCGACACCCATGTTCAAAACGATTTTATCCACTTTTGGCACAGCCATAACAGATGAGTAGTTGAACTTTTCAGTCAAAGCAGGAACTACTTCTTTAAGATATTTTTCTTTTAAACGATTTGCCATTATACTTCTCCTTTCCTTCGTGATTAGTCAAGCACTTCGCCCGATTTTTTATTGTAACGAACTTTTTTGCCGTCTACAAACTTGTAGCCAACACGTCCTGCAACACCATTTTTGTCAAGAACTTGAACGTTTGACACATGGATTGGTGCTTCTTTTTCCACGATAGCACCTTGAGGGTTTTCGTTATTTGGCTTTTGGTGTTTCTTAACGATGTTTACACCTTCAACAACAACTTTGTTTACTTTTGGAAGAGCTGTAACAACAAGCGCTTCAACACCCTTGTCTTTACCAGCAATTACGCGAACTTTGTCGCCTTTTTTTACAAACATTTATTTCTCCTCTTAATTCTTACGCCCATAGGGCACCCTGACTTTTGTCAGGGGACTGTGTTTGTTAATTTTTTGATTAAAGTACTTCTGGAGCCAATGATACGATCTTCATGAAGCCACCGTCACGCAATTCACGAGCAACTGGGCCGAAGATACGAGTTCCGCGAGGAGTTTTGTCTTCACGGATGATGACTGCAGCGTTTTCGTCAAATTTGATGTATGAACCATCTTTACGACGAGCACCTGATTTAGTACGAACGATAACAGCTTTTACAACGTCACCTTTCTTAACCGCACCACCAGGAGTAGCTTGTTTTACAGACGCAACGATTACATCACCGATGTTAGCGAACTTACGTCCTGAGCCACCAAGAACTTTGATTGTCAAGATTTCGCGAGCGCCGCTGTTGTCGGCAACTTTCAAACGAGTTTCTGTTTGAATCATTTAAGTTTTCTCCTTTCTGGTTTGATTAGATGATAACCGCTTCTTCAACGACTTCTACAAGACGGAAGCGTTTTGTAGCTGAAAGCGGACGAGTTTCCATGATACGAACGATATCGCCTTCTTTGGCAACATTGTTTTCGTCATGTGCTTTGTACTTCTTAGAGTAGTTAATACGTTTACCATAGACTGGGTGGTTACGTTTAGTTTCAACTACAACTGTGATTGTTTTGTCCATTTTGTCAGAAACAACGCGTCCGACAAGAACTTTACGATTATTGCGTTCCATTGAAATTCTCCTTCCCTAGTCTATTATTTAACTTCTGATTGAACAGTTTTAATACGAGCGATTTGTTTTTTCACTTCTTTCAAACGAGCTGTCTGCTCCAATTGGCCAGCAGCTGCTTGGAAACGAAGATCAAACAATTCTTTCTTCAATTCATTTTCACGCTTCGCGAGTTCTTCTTGAGAAAGACCACGAAGTTCTTTAACAAATTCTTTTACTTCATTAAGTTTCATGCCTTCTCCTTATTCTGCTTCACGTTTTACGAATTTACATTTAACTGGAAGTTTGTGGCTTGCAAGGCGAAGCGCTTCGCGAGCGATTTCTTCTGAAACGCCAGCAACTTCAAACATTACTTTGCCACGCTTAACTGGCGCAACCCAACCTTCTGGAGCACCTTTACCAGATCCCATCCGTACACCGATAGCTTTTGCAGTGTATGATTTGTGTGGGAAGATTTTAATCCAAACTTTACCACCACGCTTCATGTAACGAGTCATAGCGATACGGGCAGCTTCGATTTGGCGGTTAGTAATCCAGTGGCTAGTAGTTGCTTGAAGACCGTATTCTCCAAATGCTACTTCTTTTCCGCCTTTAGCTTCACCGCGCATTTTTCCACGGAATTCGCGACGGTGTTTAACACGTTTAGGTACTAACATTGGTTATTTACCTCCTTTAGTGTTTTTACGAGCTGGAAGGACTTCTCCACGGTAGATCCAGACTTTAACACCCAGTTTACCGTAAGTAGTATCAGCTTCTTCCCAAGCGTAATCGATATCCGCACGAAGAGTGTGAAGCGGAACAGTTCCCTCAGAGTAACCTTCGCTGCGGGCAATATCTGCACCGTTCAAACGACCTGATACTTGAGTTTTGATTCCCTTAGCTCCTGCACGCATTGTACGTTGGATAGCTTGTTTTTGAGCACGACGGAAAGCAACACGCTGCTCAAGCTGGCGAGCAATTCCTTCACCAACCAGGTGCGCATCCAAGTCAGGACGCTTGATTTCGATGATGTTGATGTGGACTTGTTTTCCAGTCAATTTGTTGAGTTTTGCACGGAGTGCATCAACGTTTGCTCCACCTTTACCGATAACCATACCTGGTTTAGCAGTGTGAAGAGAAACGTTTACTTTGTTTACTGCGCGCTCAATTTCAATAGTTGAAATCGCTGCGTCAGCCAATTCTTTTTGAACGAATTTACGGATTGCAAGATCTTCATGAAGGTAATCCGCGTATTCTTTTTCAGCATACCATTTGGCATCCCAATCACGGATGATGCCGACACGCATACCAATTGGATGTACTTTTTGACCCACGATGTTACCTCCTTATTTTTCTGCAACGACCACAGTGATGTGGCTTGTGCGTTTGTTGATTGGTGAAGCTGAACCTTTAGCGCGCGGACGGAAACGTTTCATAGTTGGTCCTTCGTTTGCGAAAGCTTCAGATACTACCAAGTTTGCTTTTTCCAAACCAAAGTTGTTTTCAGCATTAGCGATTGCAGAGTTCAAAACTTTTTCGATAATGCCAGCAGCTTTGTTTGGAGTGAATTTCAAGATTGCGATTGCGTCAGCGACGTTTTTACCACGAATATTGTCAAGAACCAGACGAGATTTACGAGGTGAAACACGCACTGTACGAGCCATTGCTTTAGCTGAAGTAATTTCTGCCATTTATGTTCTCCTTATTTTCTACGTGTTTTCTTGTCGTCTGCAGCGTGACCTTTGTAAGTACGAGTTGGCGCAAATTCACCAAGCTTGTGACCTACCATGTCTTCCTGGATGTAAACAGGTACGTGTTTACGTCCGTCATAAACTGCGATTGTGTAACCAATGAAACTTGGGAAGATCGTTGAACGACGTGACCAAGTTTTGATGACTTTTTTCTTTTCGTCGTTAGCTTGAGCTTCAACTTTCTTCATCAGATGCTCATCGACGAAAGGTCCTTTTTTAAGACTGCGTCCCATTTTATATTTTCTCCTTTAAATAAGTACCACAGCGGCCTGCGCTGACTAAGCAGCGCTACCGAGCTGGCGGATAGATTGTTTTAAATTATTTCTCGTTGCGACGACGAACGATAAGTTTGTCAGATTTCGCTTTTTTGTTACGAGTTTTAAGTCCAAGAGCAGGTTTGCCCCATGGAGTAGATGGCGCTTTACGACCAACTGGTGCTTTACCTTCACCACCACCGTGTGGGTGATCGTTAGGGTTCATTACAGAACCGCGAACTGTTGGGCGGATACCTTTCCAACGGCTACGTCCTGCTTTACCAAGGTTTACAAGTCCATGTTGTTCGTTTCCGACAACACCAACTGTAGCGCGGCAAGTACCAAGAATCATACGAACTTCGCCTGATTGAAGACGAACAAGAGTGTACTTACCTTCTTGACCCAATACTTGAGCAGAAGCTCCAGCAGCACGAACCAATTCTCCACCACGGCCTGGTTTCAACTCAATGTTGTGAACCAAAGTACCAACTGGGATGTTAGCTAGCGGAAGAGCGTTTCCGACTTTGATATCTGCTTCAGGACCTGAAACGATACGTTGACCAACTTCAAGACCTTTAGGAGCGATGATATAAGCCTTCACACCGTCAGTGTAGTGAACCAAAGCGATGTTTGCTGAACGATTTGGATCATACTCGATTGTTTTTACAACTGCTTCAACAGCGTCTTTGTTACGCTTGAAGTCAATCAAACGGTAGTGACGCTTGTGGCCGCCACCTTGGTGACGAACAGTGATGCGACCGTTGTTATTACGACCAGCCTTGCTCTTCAAAGAAACAAGCAAAGATTTTTCTGGAGTGCTGGTAGTGATTTCAGCGAAATCCAAAGAAGTCATATTACGGCGACCGTTTGTTGTTGGTTTATAAACACGAATTCCCACGATATTTCCTCCTTAGATTATTCTTCTTCTGCACCGAACAACTCGATTGCTTTAGAATCAGCTGTCAGTGTTACGATAGCTTTTTTAGTTTTGTTTGTAAAACCAGTGTAGCGTCCAATGCGTTTTGCTTTTGGTTTTACATTGATAGTGTTAACGTTAGCAACCTTAACTCCTTCAAAAGCAGCTTCAACAGCTTGCTTAATCAAGAGTTTGTGAGCGCGAGTGTCCACTTCAAATACGTATTTGCCTGCTTCGTACTGAGCCATTGAACCTTCAGTGATAACAGGTTTTTTGATTACGTCGTACAAATTCATTATGCAAGAACCTCCTCAATTTTAGAGATAGCTGCCTGAGTAACCAGAAGTTTATCGCTGTTTACGATGTCCAGAACGCTTGCAGTTGTTGCAGTTGCAACTTTCACGTTTGGAAGGTTGCGAGCTGAAAGTGCAGCGAATTCGTTTCCTTCTTCAAGGATAACAAGGACTTTCGTATCGATGCTCAGTGCAGCAAGCACTTTTGCAAACTCAGCAGTTTTTGGAGCTGTAAATGAAAGGCTGTCTACAGCTACGAATTTGTTTTCAGCAACTTTTTCAGAGTAAACTGATTTCAATGCCAATCTACGAACTTTACGTGGAAGTTTGTAAGCATATGAACGAGGAGTTGGACCGAATACGATACCACCACCACGCCATTGTGGAGAGCGGATAGAACCTTGACGAGCACGTCCAGTTCCTTTTTGACGCCATGGTTTGCGTCCGCCGCCTGATACTGCAGAACGGTTTTTAACAGCGTGAGTTCCTTGACGAAGGCTAGCGCGTTGGCTGATGATAACATCAAAGACAACTGATTCATTTGGCTCAATACCAAAGACCGCATCGTTCAGAACTACTTCACCAGCTTCTTTACCAGTTTGGTCAAATAATTTTACGTTTGCCATTGTGACTGATTTCCCCTTTCTTTATTATTTACCAGCTTTAACTGCTGACTTGATAGTGATAAGAGATTTCTTAGCACCTGGTACGTTACCTTTAATCAGGATAACGTTCTTCTCTGGAACAACCTGTACGATTTCAAGGTTTTGAATCGTTACACGGTTACCGCCCATACGTCCAGCCAAGCGTTTGTTTTTGAACACGCGGTTTGGCGCAACTGGTCCCATTGAACCAGGACGACGGTGGTAACGTGAACCGTGAGCCATTGGACCACGAGATTGGCCGTGGCGTTTGATAACACCTTGGAAACCTTTACCTTTTGAAGTTCCTGTTACATCAACAACATCACCAGCTTCGAATGTATCGACAGTGATTTCTGCTCCTACTTCCAAGCCTTCAATGTTTTTGAATTCACGAATGAAGCGCTTAGGAGCTGTGTTAGCTTTCGCTACATGGCCTTTGGCAGGTTTGTTGCTCAATACGTCACGAAGGTCATCAAAACCAACTTGAACTGCGTTGTAACCATCTGTTTCAACTGTTTTAACTTGAAGAACAACGTTTGGAGCTGCTTCAACAACAGTTACAGGGATTAATTCGCCAGCTTCAGTGAAGATTTGAGTCATTCCCACTTTTTTCCCTAAGATTCCTTTTGTCATGAGAAAATGTTTCCTTTTCTATATTTTTTTCAAAAAGTTTTTAACGAGCGTTTTTCATGCTCTGGTTTAGATCAAGCTTTAGATTAAAGTTTAATCTCTACGTTCACACCACTTGGAAGATCCAATTTCATCAAAGCGTCAACTGTTTTTTGAGTTGGATTGATGATGTCGATCAAACGTTTGTGAGTACGCATTTCAAATTGTTCGCGAGAGTCTTTATATTTGTGAGTCGCACGAATGATTGTGTAGAGGCTGCGCTCAGTTGGAAGTGGGATTGGACCCGCAACTTCAGCACCAGTACGAGTAGCAGTTTCTACGATTTTTGCAGCCGCTGTATCAAGTGTACGATGTTCGTAAGCTTTCAAACGGATGCGGATTTTTTTGTTTGCCATCTTTTTCTCCTTTTCGTCTATTTAAGATAATAGGCTAGCTCCACAAGAAAACCGACAGGCGATTGCGTGGCAATGCAACCGAGCGTGTCGCAACCTCTTGCATCAAAGCTACACACTGTATTTTTACAGCACCATAGTATCTTAACACAAAGAACCAGTCATTGCAAGGGATTTGAGTAATTTTTTAATGATTTTTAGGATAATTTTTTATGAAAGTGTTTTCTAAATAATTTATAAGTCTTGTAAATCATTATAGAGAAGAAAATTTAGATTTTTAACCTATTTATTCTAGTTTGTATTCAGAAAATACAAAATCCCACTGACGCACATCAGTGAGATTAGAAACGAAAATTTACCCTTGGCTACTTTGTTTTATAACAAGGGACTGTCCTTTTCGATACGAAAGCTATTGCCCGACTGGCAGATGACAAGGCCGGCAGCTGCTAAATAGGGCTGATAAAAGTGTATATATTGCTCTCGCCTAGCTAGATGCGTCTGCTTTATCCAATCTGGCCTGCGCTCTCGCACAGCCACATCTCTTGCCAAGCGGCGCTCTAACTCAGTCTGGTCGTCCGTGTAAAAGCAAATCGACAAATCAAACAAACTTTCAGGCAAAAAGGCAGCCGACATGCCTTCTACTATTAAAACCGGCTTTTGGGCTGATAAACGTAAGCTAGGTGACCAAGCTGTGCCAATGGTCAGAATATCCAGACCAGACTGCAAGGCGCAAATATCTCGCTCCAGACTCCCGAGCTCATGAACAGCTGGGATACAGGCTGTGACTTTTTGATGAGGAAAATCTTTGGAACTGAGCAAATCTCGATACTCCCCAGTAATTACATAAGGATCTGTTTCCAGCAGATTGGCTCGTTCCTCACCCAAAGCTAGCTGGAGCTTTCGAGCAAAAGTTGACTTCCCCGAAGCACCGTGACCGTAAATACGCAGGGTATGGTTTTGGTCGCCTGACAGATAAGCTATCAATCTTTTCAGTAATGTTTCTTCATCAGACATGGCTTCTCCTTTCAAATGGAGATTCTTAGAAATTTCGGCTGGATTTATTGTAGCCGTAGCGCTCAATAAAGTCTTCACGGAATTCAAGCAAGTTGTCATCCATGATAGCTTGGCGAACCTTCTTCATAAGGTTTACCAAGAAGTAGAGGTTGTGATAACTGGTCAGGCGGATCCCAAAGGTTTCGTCCGCTTTGAGCAAGTGGCGGATATAAGCCCGCGTGTAGTTGCTACATGTGTAGCAGTCGCAGTCATGGTCCAGCGGCGTGAAATCTTCCTCAAACTGGGCATTTTTAACAACCAGACGCCCTTCGCTAGTCATACAGGTACCGTTTCGGGCAATCCGAGTCGGTAGGACGCAGTCAAACATATCAATGCCACGGATAACCCCATCAATCAAGCTATCTGGCGCTCCAACTCCCATGAGATAGCGGGGCTTATTTTCAGGCAGCATAGGCGTTGTGAAGTCCAGCACCGCATTCATCTCTTCGTGAGACTCACCAACAGCCAGCCCTCCGATTGAGTAGCCTGGGAAATCCATGCTGACCAAGTCTTGAGCAGACTGGCGACGCAAATCTTCAAAGCCAGCCCCTTGAACAATCCCAAAGAGACCTTGGTCGTGCGGACGGCTGTGGGCCTTGAGGCCACGCTCTGCCCAACGGCTGGTCCGCTCAATAGACTTCTTGACATAGTCATAGGGCTGGTAGAACTGTGGACACTCATCAAAGGACATCATAATGTCACTGCCTAGATTGTTCTGGATGGAGATGGCCTTTTCTGGTGACAGGAACATTTTGGAACCATTAAGGTGGTTCTTAAAGGTTACTCCTTCTTCTGTGATATTGCGGCTGTCAGCTAGAGAATAGACCTGAAAACCACCGCTATCCGTCAGAATTGGCTGATCCCAGTTCATGAACTTGTGCAAGCCACCTGCACGAGCAATCAGCTCATCGCCCGGCCGCAGCCAAAGGTGGTAAGTATTGGACAAGATGATACCAGAACCCATTTGCTTGAGCTCTTCTGGTGACTGGGTCTTGACCGTCGCCTGGGTACCAACCGGCATAAACATAGGCGTCGGAAAAGTCCCGTGAGGCGTGATAATTTCCCCCAAACGAGCACCTGTATGCTTTTCTTTTTTAATCAAACGATACTGAATCGGTGATGTTGACATGTTTCCTCCTGCTGGGAAAAACAGTCCCAGCGATTTTTCTTCTATATAATGAGCAGCAAGGGCTCACAAGATACCGTATGATTTTACCAAAAAAACTTCTATCTGTCACGGGGTATGATATAATGTAACAGACAAATCCAAATGGAGGAATTATGAATCTAAGTAACATCAGAGCTCAGGCTCGTACCGTCCGCAGTCAAACGAGGGGGATTTTTCTTTTGTTTGCGGCCCCAACCCTTGTCAGCATCCTCAGCATCTTACTTTCCCTCAATGACAATCTAAGAGATTCCATTCCCAACCTAACTTTTAGCCAGTCCATCTATCTTCTCATTAGCAAAAATCTTTTCCCGACAACAATTCAGTTTATCTTGACCTTGCTACTGCTTTCTGCCAGCTATACCATGATGAAGGTTCTTCGTAAGACAAAGGATGACGTTGGCTTTTCAGATATTGGCCAGCTTTTTACCAGCAAGACTTTCACACCTGTCTTCAAGACGGTTTTACTCAAGCAGCTGCTGATTTTTCTTTGGAATATTCCTATGTTCTGCGGGAGTCTTCTAGCAATCTTTAATGCTTATAAAATCATCTCTATTTCGGAAAAAATCCCAGCCCATACAGTAGTGACGGCTCAAAGTGCTGTAGGACAGCAGATTCTTCAATACACCCCTAGTATGTTACTGGGAAGCCTCTTGATATTGGTTGGTCTAGGCATCACCATTCCTCAGTACTACGCATATTCTCAAGCAGAGCTGATCCTATATGACCAGCTTGAGACTGACACCTACTTGGGGGCTTTCTCTGCTATCCGTCAAAGTCGGAAGCTCATGAAGGGCTACAAGGGAAAGCTATTTATGCTAGATCTGAGCTTCATCGGCTGGAATTTACTGGCCAGAATGACTTACGGTGTACTGAATATTATGGTTCTCCCTTATACAGCGACTGCTTACATTCTCTTCTACGAAGAGTTGAAAAAAGAAAAAGCTATTCTAAACGAAAACAACCCGCAAGCAGGGAACTCCTTGTCCTAAGCTTGTGAGTTGTTTTTTTATTTACTATCAGAGTCTATCTTGTCAAGGGCAGAGCAGATTTTGTCAAAAGCTGCCTCTAGTGAATCATCATCTGTGAAAAAGGCTTCCTCTTCCCAGCCCAAGAAGTCTCTGTCTTTCCACCAGCGCTTCATGTCGGCTGGGGTAAATTCTTCTTGCTTCGCTCTAGTCTGATGGCGACGGACTGTTTCTTCAAAGGATAGGTCATAGTAGTAAGCAAAGACCTGCGGAACGAAGATTTTTTTCAACCGTTCTAGCATCTGTCCATAAATGTCTGTCTCATAAAATCCTTCTACCAGAACCAGCAAATCATGCTCGTAGCCGAAGCGAGCTAGTGTTTCCGTCAGGTCAATAGACAAATTTCCAGGCTCGACTTTTTCCTTGAGCATGTCCCGTCTAACCGTATCTTGCGATATCAGGAGAGTCCCTCGGCCGTAGTGAGTCTGCAGTTTCCCAGCGAGACTAGACTTGCCAGAGCCGGAATTTCCACGAATGATAACTAACTCGGCCATCTTATTCGCCCAGAATCAAGCGTGTATGCTCGCGTTTAATGCAGCGGTCCATGACAATGTCGTCCCGACCAGCTGCCCGCAAAATCTGCTCAGCCTCCTCACTCTCCAAGCCCAACTGAGCCCAGAAAATCTTGGCATCCGACTGCAAAAAATCCAGTGCCACATCCGGCAAAAACTCACTGCGGCGGTATATATCGACAATATCCACCGGAAAAGGAATGTCTTTGAGACTGGCATAAACAGTCTCACCAAAAATCTGACTGCCCGCTGCCCGCGGATTGACTGGAATAATACGATAGCCCCGATCTTGCATCTCTTTGGACACACGGTTACTGGTCGTTTCTTCGCGGTCAGACAGTCCGACAACAGCAATCACCTTGCTGTTTTTCAAATAATGCTTGACGATGGCATCACTGGGATTTTGAAAATGATAAGTCATAGGCTTCCTCCTCATTCATAATAAAGTTGGGTAGTTTTGTAGTATTCATGTTTTAACAGAATCTAGTCTAAGTACCGTGTGAAAAAGACAAGCTTCCTCGCATTCATCGAATGCTGTGTCAGCTTTCTATTTTCACTTTGTGTTTTACGCCCTTGATATCTTAAACTGAACACGAGCTAAAACCTTGGAAAATAGATCATCCGTTCTAGGAGCATCGCTCCTTCGTCCGGCTGCCTAATTTTCAGTCGGTTTTGACGCTCTTTGTATCTTATCTTACTTCGCCTCGTACCAAGTTTGGCCGGCATTTTCATCAGCCACTAGTGGAACGGCCAGCTCAATCGCAGCTTCCATGGTTTCTTTGACTAGCTGGCGGACGGCTGTTAGTTCTTCATTTGGCACTTCCAGCACGATTTCATCGTGAACCTGCAAGAGCATGCGAGACTTGAAATTCTTTTCTGTCAGAGCTCGGTCCAGATTAATCATAGCGACTTTGAGAATATCTGCAGCGGAGCCTTGGATCGGGCTGTTAATAGCTGTGCGCTCCGCAAAATTTCGGATGTTAAAGTTACGGGAATTGATATCTGGCAAAGAACGACGGCGATGATAAATGGTCTCTACATAGCCTTTATCACGCGCTTCGCGAACGATGGTTTCCATATAATTTTTGATTCCTGGGAAACGCTCAAAATAAGTCTGAATATAATCTTTGGCAGCCTTGCGGGAAATTCCCAAATTATTGGCCAGTCCGAAGTCGGAAATTCCATAAACAACTCCGAAGTTGACAGCCTTGGCATTACGGCGGTCATTAGGTGTCACATCCTCTGCCTTTTCAATACCAAAGACCCGCATGGCGGTAGCCGTGTGAATATCTTCTCCATGTTGAAAGGCAGCAATCAGATGCTCGTCCTGCGAAATGTGAGCCAGCACCCTCAGCTCAATCTGGGAATAATCCGAGCTGAGAAGTACGCTGTCTGCCCACTCTGGCACAAAGGCCTTGCGAATGAGACGCCCCTGCTCCAAACGAACGGGGATATTCTGCAAGTTCGGATCAACCGAGGACAAGCGGCCCGTTTGAGTCAAATCCTGAACATAGCGAGTGTGAATCTTACCGTCAGCCGCTATCGCCTCCTGCAGGCCGATGATATAAGTGGACTGGAGCTTGCTGATTTGACGGTATTCCAGAATCTTAGACACAATCGGTGCAATGGGAGCTAAACGCTCCAGCACATCCACCGCTGTCGAGTAGCCCGTCTTGGTCTTTTTGGTGTACTCCAGTGGCAGCCCCATATCCTCAAAGAGAATGGTCCCCAGCTGTTTAGGTGAGTTGATATTGAACTCCTGACCAGCCAGATCATAAATCTCCTGAGTCAGACTTTCCAGCGTCTTTTCATTTTCCGCCTGCATACCTTGCAGGGTTTCCCGCTCAACCTTGATCCCTGCAATCTCCATCTTGGCTAGGACAAAGGCCAGCGGCTGCTCCATTTCAAGCAACAAATCCAACTGATCGTGGGAACGGAGCTGGTCTTTCATTGGCTCTTCTGTTTCCAGCAGTACCTGAACCTTACGAGCTAGATGCTCAAAGAGCTGCTCTTGCTCCGGCAAAGCACGCTTGGCCCCCTTGCCATAAACCTCGTCATCCGTCGGCAGAATTGTTTGGCCGTAGAGGCGAGCAATAGTCGCCAGCTCATTATCCTCGACCGTCGAAAGCAGATACTTGGCTAGGCGCGCATCAAAAGACGCTGTTGGTAGTTCGATGCCATAACGACTGAGCAGTACCTTGGTCCGCTTGAGGTCGTAGGTTTTCAGAGCTGTTTTTGTCAAAAATTCCTGAAAGAGAGGCTGCTGCAGTAAATCGCTAGAGCCGACATAAATCTGACGGCTATCGCCCCAGGCAAGACCGACAATCTCTTCCTTGTGGTAGTTGTCACCCAAAATTTCAAAATAGAAGAATTGCTCTGGTGCCAGCATATCCGCTGTCACCTCAGTCACTTTGGTAAATTCAATTGGTTTGACTTCTACCGGCTCTTGACCAGTTCCTAGCTGAGCCTTGAGCTGCTTGAAGCCCATCTCGTCATAGAACTTACTCAGAGTATCTAACTGCGGACCCTTATAAACCAAATCATCCAGCCCGATTTCAATCGGAGCCTGAGTATTGATGGTGGCTAGGGTTTTTGATAAGAAAGCCTTGTCCTTGTCATTGATCAGATTTTCCTTCATCTTGGAAGCCTTGAGCTGATCAATGTTTTCATAGAGATTTTCCAAAGAGCCATACTCCAAAAGGAGCTTGAGACCAGTCTTCTCGCCGATCTTGGTCACGCCGGGGATGTTATCCGACTGGTCGCCCATCAGCGCCTTAAGGTCAATGAACTGCTCTGGCGTGATGCCCATCTTCTCCATGAGGTAAGCTGGGGTAAATTCCTCAAACTCGGCCACGCCTTTCTTGGAAATTTCCACCACGGTATTATCATCCGTCAGCTGAATCAAGTCTTTATCGCCACTGACAATGGTCACATCGTAAGGCACAGCTGTCTTTTCAGCCATCTTGTCCAAGGTTCCGATGATGTCATCCGCCTCGTATTGAGGCAAATCATAGAAGTGAATGCCTAGGTGCTGCAGCATTTCACGGATAAAAGGCAGCTGCTCACGAAATTCATCCGGTGTCTTGGCCCGACCAGCCTTATAGTCGGCGTACATCTCGGTCCGGAAGGTCGTCTTGCCAGCATCAAAAGCTACCAGAACATGAGTCGGCTGCACGCGCTCCAAGAGATGATTGAGCATGAGGTGGAAGCCGTAAATAGCATTGGTATGCAGGCCCGATGGACTCTTGAAACGGTCGATTTGATTATAAAGCGCAAAAAAAGCGCGAAAAGCAACGGACGAACCGTCGATTAATAATAATTTGTTCTTTTTTTCCATAGGTTTATTATAACACGAAAGGCCGACAAAGACAGAAAAGGCGGCGTGGAAAATAGGTAGAAAATGAATTGAGATTTAAATTTTGCTATAATCATTTTATGAACAATACCTACTATTTTATCCGTCATGCGCATTCTAACTATACACCTGATGAAATCAACCGACCATTATCAGACAAAGGGCAAGAATCCTTGGCGCAGCTTGACTTTTTAGCAGACAAACCCATTACCGCCATTTATTCCAGTCCTTACCGAAGAGCCATCCAGACGGTTGAACCTTTGGCTCAGAGCCTGAAACTCGCTATTCAAACCGACAAACGGCTAATAGAGCGAAAGCTAAGTAGTCAAGCGATTGCCGACCAAGACTTTGAAGAAGCCCTCATGCAACTTTGGTCACAGCCGACTTTTTCATTTGTTGGTGGCGAGTCTAATCAACAAGCTCAACAGCGAGCCTTAGCCTTTCTTCATGAACTGGAAAGCGAACACCAAAACGAAGAGATTATCATTAACTCCCATGGTAACCTTATCTGCATTTTACTAAGCGCATTCGATTCCAGAATTGATTACAACTTTTGGCATAACCTTTCCATGCCAGATGTGCTAGTTTTAGATAAAAACGAAAAAATCACTCACCTCCTATAAAATATCGTATCGCCTAGCAAGGCTCGGCTAAATCTTATCGCTCATATATGTTATAATAATGGAAACTGGAGGTAAAAGATGTTTCCAATCCGTATTACAACTCTTATGACTGAAGAAGTTTATAAAAGATTTTCATGGGCTATTCTCATACGACGAAAAGGATTTGTATTATACATAATCATACTGATAATCGGGCTGTTCGCCTACGTAATGCTCGGTCCATTAGAGGAAAAGATAATATCTATAATATTGGCTCCCCCCATTTTCGCCTCTATGTACTATTTTGGCATGAATTATCAGATAAAGAGAGCTTATCAAAAAAATCCTTTATTTCAGAACATGGAAGTCACTCTGATATTTGACAGAGAGGCTTTTATAGCAAGAAACATACGTGGTGAATTTCGCTATACCTATGATGATATTGTCAAAGTAATTATGACAAAGCAAGATTTTTATATCTTGATAGGAGAGAACACTGGTTTCGCAATTGAAAAAGAAAACTGTTCTCCTGAGGCTCTTGAGTTCTTGCTAGAACTTCACATTGAGCATATGTAAAAGAAAAAGCAGGCTAGACTGACAGTAGATCAGTTCTGGTCTGCTTTTTATCTTGTAAATAATTGCTTGATATCCATCAACTTCTCTATTTTCTGATTGATTTCTGGTCGGTAGTCACAGAAGTTAATGCTCTGGATGCCACTGTTGGCAGCGACATCCACATCCAGCGTCCGGTCGCCGATATAGTAGGTTTCCTGCTTGTCCAGGCCATATTTCTCAAGCAGATAGTCAACACCCTCTGGGTGGGGCTTGCGCTCAAAGCCGTTGGCTGTTGTGATAATTTCTGTAAAATAATCATGAATGCCCAAGTCTTGCAAGATTTGATGGGCATTGAGTCCCTTGTGGGTATAGACGAACTGGGCAATGCCCTGCTCCTCAGCCCAAGCCAGTATCTCCGCTGCTCCTTCCATCAGATGGACCTGAGCATTTTTCTCCTTTAGGCTTGCTCCACGGAAGGCATTCATCTCGGCAGCATCCAGCCCCTTCTCAGACGCTACTTTTTCCAAGAGCTTCTGGACAGAGTGCTTTAGGATATAGCTGTGAATACTCGCCCTGTCGAAGTCCAGACCATAGTGAGCATAGGTTTCCTCAATCCCCGCCAAAATAGCATCGTAGGAGTCCAGCAAGGTGCCGTCCAAATCCCAAATAAACGCTTTTGTCATGTGATTTTCCTCATTTTTCTGTCAAATAAAACCTTTAAAAATAGCCAGCGGAAGCCATTGTCCAAGAGCATCCCAGTCCAGACTCCCGGCAGACCCAAACCAAAGGTCACACCCAGCAAGTAACCGGCAATAATGCGAATCAGCCACATGCCAACAGTCGTGGCATAAAAGGGCAGTCTGGCATTCCCCAGCCCCTGCCAGATAGCTGTGTAAATCACGGTTCCAACTGCCATGGGAGTTCCCAGCAGGGAGAAAAGCATGACCGAAAGACTGGCTGTGATAGCTCCGCTATTGTCCGTATAGAGCAAGGTCAGCGGCCGACCAAAAGCAAAAATTCCTAGAGCCACGGGCAGCATGCAAGCAAAAGACAGCCAGAAGGTCCGCTGACGAATCAGACCGACCTCTTTCATATCTCCCTCACCTACTGCATGGCCTACAAGCATGACTGTTGCTGTTGCGACCCCGAAGATTGGCATATAATTAAACTGCGTCAGAACTTCACCGATGGCATTCCCCGCTACTGCATCCGTCCCAAAGACGACCACAATGGCGATAATCACTACATCACCCGCCCGCATCATGAGCCGCTCTCCAGCAGCTGGCAGAGACAGGCGCAAGAGCTCTCTATCTAAGCCCCAACTCCAGCGAATTGTGGACAAATCCAGCTCCCGCCAGAGAATCAGCACACCGACCAAACGAGCCAGCACCGTTCCCAACGCTACACCGACAATACCAAGCCGAAAGACGTAAATCCCCAGACCGGAAAAGAAGGCATTGAGGACATTAGTCAGAAGACTGATATACATGGGGAATCTTGGATTGCGTGTGACCCGCACCAGAGCTCCAAAGGAAGTCATCAAGCCTAGCAGAACAATAGTCCCACCAACCAGAGCCAGATATAGACCGCCTGCTTCAGCCACCGCCTTTTCCGTCCCCAGAAGGTCCAGCATCTGCCTGCCAAAGAGCAGGGAAATCAGCCCCAACAGAAGACTCAGAAGCAACGTCAGCTTGATAGCCTCAGCTGTATGATAGGCCAGACGCTCCTTGTCCCCCTGAGCCAGAGTCTTGGAGATGAGACTGGAAATAGCAGCACCCAGAGCGATAAAGATTGCCTGATAAATCGTAATGATGTTGCCGGCCACCGAGACACCAGAGATTGCAATCAGCCCAAGACTGGCCACCAGATAGCTGTCGACCATTCCCATGAGCATCTGCAAAAAATTCTCCGCCATAGCCGGCAAGGCGATATTCATGATTTTTTTATAAGTCGTCATAATCTGAAAATCTCCTGCATTTGTATATCCTTTCTTACTTAAGATTCCCACCCTCCATCATAGAGAATAGAAAGCGGTGGGACTATTGTCCTACCGCATATGAATCTCCTATCACAAAAGCTCGTTTTAAGAACAAACTCCCACACTATACTACTTCGCATTCCCAAGCTTAATGAATATCTTCACTCCTCCACAAAGAGTCCTAAGATATGGACATTATCTGCGACGGAAACGAAGGCAGCTGGGTCGGTCTGCTTCATGATTTGCTTGAATTCATTAAACTCAGCTCGGGTAATAACTGTCACCAGAACAGCTTTTTTCTCATGATTATAAGTTCCCTCGGCGCCATGAATAACTGTCGCCCCACGATGCAGCTTGTTGTGAATCTTATCAATCACTCTGTCTGGATGGCTGGTGATAATCATGGCTTGCATACGCTTCTGCTTGGTAAAGACCGCATCCGTCACCCGGCTTGATACAAAAATAGTAATCATGGAGTACAGCGCATATTCCCAGCCAAAGGTCAAACCCGCAATCAGCATAATAATCCCATTAACAATCAGGGAAATATTCCCGACATTTCGGCCTGTTTTTTTCCGAACAGTCAGACTGACAATATCAGTCCCACCACTGGAAATGCTGGACTTAAGGGCAAAGCCAATCCCCGTGCCCATGACCACACCGCCGAAAAGGGCGTTAATAATAGGATTATCAGTCAAGGTTACTTCCGGCACAAACTGGATAAAAAGTGAGCTCATCGTAACCGTGATAAAGGTGAAAATGGTAAACTTATGCCCAATCTGGTACCAGGCCAGAATCATCAGCGGAATATTGATGGCGTAAAAAGTCACAGAAACCGGAATGGTAAAACCAAAGAAACGAGTACTGAGGGCAGTAATGACCTGCGCCAGACCAGTCGCCCCGCTGGAATAAACATGCCCCGGCTGAAAGAAGAAATTAACTGCAACAGCCGACAAAAAGCCATAGACAAGTGAGGCAGAAATCTTCTCATCGTACTTCTCACGCGAGATACTCTTTAAAGACCGCAAAATCTTAAAATTATAAGCAAACCTGCGGACATAATAGCGAAAGAGTTTGTAAAAATTAGTCTTTTTCATGTGCTTCCACTTGTAAACTCAATTCCTCTAGTTGAGCGACCGATACTGGACTAGGTGCCTGTGTCATTGGATCAGAAGCCTTGTTATTCTTTGGAAAGGCGATGACTTCGCGGATATTTTCTTCACCAGCCAGCAGCATCACAAAGCGGTCCAAGCCCAAAGCCAAGCCGCCATGCGGTGGAAAACCATAGTCCATAGCCTCCAGAAGGAAGCCAAACTGCTCAGCAGCTTCTTGAGCTGAGAAGCCAAGCGCCTTGAACATCCGCTCTTGCAAGTCTTTCTGGTTGATCCGAAGACTGCCGCCGCCTAACTCATAACCATTGAGGACGATATCATAAGCCACAGCCCGTACCTTGCTCAGGTCGCCTTCCAGCTCTTGCTCAGAATCTTTCTGAGGTAAGGTAAAAGGATGGTGGGCACTCATGTAGCGCTCCTCTTCTTCTGACCATTCAAACATGGGCCAGTCCACCACCCAAAGATAGTTAAATGTATCTGGGTCAATCAAGTCCAGCTCTTTAGCCAAGCGCACCCGAAGAGCTCCCAAAGCTGCGTTTGCCACTTCCAAAGTATCAGCCACAAAGAGAACTAGGTCATTATTTTCAAGCTGTAAAGCTTCTGTCAACGGACTTGTCAGATCTGTCAAGAACTTAGCAACTGGACCAGTCAGCTCACCATCAGCCACTTTCAACCAAGCAAGACCCTTAGCACCATGCTGTTTCGCTTGCTCTGTCAGCTTATCAATATCCTTACGAGAGTATTTATCTGCAGCATTTTTCACGACGATGGCCTTGACAGCTGGAGCTTCTGAAAAGACCTTAAAGTCAACTCCCTTGACAAGATCTGTCAAGTCCTGCAACAACATCTTAAAACGAGTATCAGGCTTATCAACCCCATAAAGAGCCATGGCATCATCATACTTCATACGAGGGAAAGGCAGAGAAACATCAATACCTTTGGTCTCTTTCATAACACGAGCAATCAAGCCTTCTGTAATGTCCTGAATCTCCTGATCAGACAAGAAAGAAGTCTCCAAGTCCACCTGAGTAAACTCTGGCTGACGATCACCACGCAAGTCCTCATCACGGAAGCATTTAACAATCTGATAATAACGGTCGAAACCAGCGTTCATCAAGAGCTGCTTGGTAATCTGCGGACTCTGAGGCAGAGCGTAAAAGTGCCCCTGATGAACCCGACTAGGAACCAAGTAATCACGCGCTCCTTCAGGCGTTGACTTAGCTAGGAAAGGTGTTTCCACATCAAGGAACTCCAGTTCATCTAGATAATTGCGGATAGAGTGAGTCACCTTGGCACGGAGCTTGAAGTTCTCCAGCATCTCTGGCCGGCGCAAGTCCAGATAACGGTAACGCAAACGCGTATCGTCATTCACTTCAATGCCGTCTTTGATTTCAAAAGGCGTCGTCTTGGCTGTATTTAAGACAGTCAGATTCTCCACATGCAGCTCCACGCTTCCTGTCGCCAGCTTGTCATTGGCCTGCTCACGCGCAGCTACCTTACCAGTCACTTCCAACACATACTCACTGCGCAGGCTTTCCGCTGTTGACATGACCTCTGCAGACACTGTCTCAGGATTGATGACTAGCTGCATAATGCCTTCGCGGTCGCGCAAATCAATGAAAATCAGACCGCCCAAATCCCGACGGCGAGCTACCCAGCCCTTTAAAGTGACTTCCTGACCAACATGCTCCTTGCGAACACGCCCAGCATACATAGAACGTTTCATCTTTACTCTCCAAATTTTTAATTCTGTTACTATTTTACCACAAAGAGCCTAAGAAAGCCCTTCTGTCCGTTCTTTTTCTGAAAAATATTAAAGCTCTTCATGACTAATGCTGACAATTATGACAAAAGGCCTGAGGCAAACGACCTCAGACCCACTGTCTACTCTATAGATTATTCCTTTTTCTTGCTATCCTCATAGAGACTGGGCGCAAATGCTTTTGTCACCATGGCCGTCAAGAAGCGAAACCCTCCCGCTGCCAAACCAAAAATCGGCGCCAAAGCACGGAAGAAAAAATCCCCCCGCATAAAATAACAAAGCAGCCCTGTAATCACAAAGATAGCCAAGCCCTGTACCACAACCACCAATAATATTTTCTTCATCATTCCCTCGACTTTCTATAGACTATTATAGCATAAGCCATCTGGGTTTCTATAAACAAATTTGTTTATAGAAACCTAAAAATAGATCTAACATCAGAGCTGGATTCAAAAAGCTAAGGAGAATCCTTAGCTAAATAAATTAAATCTTTGATTTATCAGATGATGAAGATGAACTTGAGTCAGATTTTGACCCAGAATCAGTTGTTTTATTACCTTTACGTGTTTCAGCATCATTAGACGAATACTCATTCACAAAAATAGATTTCCGTAATTCAAGGAAGCTCTCATCAGTAAGAATGTAGCGACCTTCCTTTGTTTTAGTTAACTCTATTGTAAACTCACGAGGTTCAATGTAACCAAAGTCCTCATTCATACGATCAAAGGCATAGTAGAAAAGGAAGTTATTAAGTAGAGCTAGACGTTTTTCAAGATCTGGATTAGTCGAATCTTCCAACTCTTTTACATCTTCAATTCCATTTTCAAAGAGACTCGCTTTAGCAAGATTAATCACATTTGCCAAATCACGAGTTGCAATAGCACGAGACTTAAATGTTACTGTTGCAGTCTCTTCATCATCCTCAACACCAGTAATCTCGAAGTCATCCCCAATAGTTGCCAAGACTTTAAAGCGAGCCTGATCAAACAACTCTAATGTTTTTGATGGAGTAAATGATTCAGTCTTTAAATCAATAGTATAATCTTCTTCTGGCGTATATTTGGATATGTTTTCGTCTACGTAGGCTTGAGAAATTCCTTTCTTCCATTTGTCAACAGAAGTCCCCATTAAGGTTGTAAAACCTGAAGAATGATCTGTAAAGACTGCTCGCAGAATGATATCGGCATCTTTCTCAATTCGCTTTTCATTCGTTTCTTTCTCAGATGAGGATGAAGATGATTGTTCTGTCTTCACATCTTCTGATTTTTTCTTCTCTGACTTTGGTAGCATTGAGCAAGCTCCAAGCAAAAGAACACAGGCAGGCAATACACCAAATTTAAGGATTTTTCTCATTGTTTCTCCTTTTAAATTAATAGAATATGACTATTATACCAAAATATTATCCACTTGTTGCTTTATATCATATCCCTGTAACAAAACTGTAACATTCTCTTTGTAAAACAAAATTATATACTTTGCTTAAAACCCCAATTTCTCAAAAATAAGCTGATAGTTTTCTTGGATTTGGTCTAGGCTAACAGTAATCTCTTCACGATTATGGTTGTTCTTAACAGTTACCTGGCCACTTTCCACTTCGCTTTCACCCAAGGTGATAAGAGTTTTGGCTTTAAAGATATCAGCCGACTTAAACTGAGCCTTGAGCTTGCGGTCTAGATAATCCCTCTCTGCCGCAAAGCCCTGTGTGCGGAGAGCCTGCACTAATTCCAAAGCTTTGCCATTGGCACCAGCCCCTAAAACAGCAATATAAGCGTCTAGTCCCGCCTCAATCGGAAGCTCCACACCCTGCTTGTCCAATACGAGAAGCAAACGCTCCAAGCCCATACCAAAGCCAACACCTGGCGTTTCAGGGCCACCAAAGTAAGCAACCAGCCCATCATAACGGCCGCCAGCACAAATAGTCAGCTGACTGCCTGCCACCTCAGTTGTAAACTCGAAAATCGTGTGGTTGTAATAATCCAAACCACGGACCATGTTGGTATTGATGACATAAGGAATCTTCAAGGTCTCTAGCATAGAGCGAACAGCCTCAAAGTAGGTACTGCTCTCCTCATCCAAATAGTCCAGAATAGAAGGCGCACCCTCTACGGCCACATTATCCTCAGGCTCTTTAGAATCCAGCACGCGCAGGGGATTTTCTTCCAAGCGACGTTGACTATCTGCAGACAGACTCGCCTTCAGTGGAGTCAGATAATCAATCAAGGCCTGACGATAAGCTGCTCTACTCTCAGGATTACCCAGTGTATTTAGCTCCAAGCTGACATTGGTGATACCAATATCCTTGAAGAATTGGGCAGCCATGGCGATCATTTCTACGTCTGTCGCAGGATTGCTAGAACCAAAGCACTCTGCTCCAATCTGGTGAAACTCCCGCAGACGGCCAGCCTGAGGCCGCTCATAGCGAAACATAGAGCCCATATAGTAGACTTTGACAGGCTTTTGCACTTCAGGAGCAAAAAGCTTGTTCTCTACATAAGAACGCACCACAGGCGCTGTCCCCTCTGGACGCAGCGTGATATGGCGGTCCCCCTTATCATAGAAGTCATACATTTCCTTAGTCACAATGTCTGTCGTGTCCCCGACAGAGCGGCTAATGACCTCATAGTGCTCAAAAATCGGCGTGCGGATTTCGCCATAATTGTATTTTCTAAATGTCTTGCGGGCAAAGTCTTCTACATACTGCCACTTGGCTGATTCTTGAGGAAGAATGTCCTGAGTTCCTTTAGGTTTTTGTAATTTCATCTTCTGACCTCCGCCTTCTTTAGTACTTATATTCTATCATAAGTCCGCCATTTTGAGGAGTCCGAAAGGGATTTTTCATTTGGAAGAACTAAATCCGTTTTCACGTTCCAAAATAGCTTGAAAAAAAGTCTGAATTGTGAGAAAATAAAAACAATTCAACTCAGAATAGAAGGGAATAGCTATGAGAGACGACATCAAAATCAACGACCGAGCAGCTGCCATTCAGGATAAGTTGGTGGAGAAGCTCGAGCGTATTTACGATCCGGATGTAGAGCTGGATGTCTATAACTTAGGGCTGATTTATGAAATCAACTTAGACGAAACCGGCCACTGCAAGGTTGTTATGACCTTTACCGATACAGCCTGTGATTGTGCTGAGAGTCTGCCCATCGCCATCATGGACTCTCTTAAGAAAATTGAAGAGATTGAAAGTGCCTCTGTCGAGGTTACTTGGTCTCCTGCTTGGAAAATCACCCGTATCAGCCGCTTCGGCCGCATTGCTCTGGGAATCAGTCCTAGATAAGAAGGAACTTAGTTTATCTACATTTAAAATAAAAACACCAAACCCGCTAGAAAAACTAGCGGGTTCTTTTGTCATATATAGGCTATTTCTTACCTGTTTCTTCTGGTTTCCAGAAGTCAGTAACAGCACCTTTAGCGGCAGACGATACCATGTGAGCATATTTACCAAGTACCCCGCGACTATAAAGCGGTGGAATAGTCGTTTCTGCCTTACGTTTCGCCAGCTCTTCGTCAGAGACTGCCATAGAGATTTCCTTGGTATCTTGGTCAACCGTGACCATATCGCCTGTACGAAGATAGGCAATCGGACCACCATCCTGAGCTTCTGGAGCAATGTGTCCAACAACCAAGCCGTAAGTACCGCCTGAGAAGCGACCATCTGTTAGAAGGGCCACCTTGTCTCCTTGACCTTTCCCTACGATGATAGAAGAAAGTGACAGCATTTCTGGCATACCAGGGCCACCCTTTGGTCCAACATAACGAACTACAACCACATCGCCATCGACCACCTCATCGGCCAGTACCGCATCAATAGCAGCTTCTTCTGAGTCAAAGACCTTGGCTGGTCCGACGTGACGGCGTACTTTAACACCAGAAACCTTAGCAACAGCGCCGTCTGGAGCCAGATTACCATGCAAGATAATCAATGGACCGTCTGCCCGCTTCGGATTTTCAAGTGGCATAATGACCTTTTGACCCGGTGTCAAATCAGCAAATTCTGCTAGATTCTCTGCCACCGTTTTACCTGTACAAGTAATGCGGTCGCCATGCAGGAAGCCGTTCGCCAAGAGATATTTCATCACAGCCGGCACTCCACCAACCTCATAAAGGTCTTGGAAGACATACTGACCTGACGGTTTCAAGTCAGCCAAATGTGGCACTTTCTCTTGAATGACATTAAAGTCATCAAGCGTCAGCTCAACATTGGCCGCGTGCGCCATGGCCAGCAAGTGCAGAGTAGCATTTGTAGAACCACCCAGAGCCATGGTCACTGTGATTGCATCTTCAAAGGCTTCACGTGTCAAAATATCAGACGGCTTCAGCCCCATTTTCAGCATTTTCACAACAGCACGACCAGCTGCTTCGATATCTTCTTGCTTGTCCTTGGACTCAGCTGGGTGAGAAGAAGAGCCTGGCAGGCTCATGCCCAGAACTTCAATAGCCGTCGCCATAGTATTGGCTGTATACATACCACCACAGCCACCAGGGCCAGGGCAGGCATTACACTCAATGCGTCGTACTTCCTCAGCTGTCAAGTCACCATGGTTCCATTTCCCGATTCCTTCAAAGACAGAAACCAAGTCAATATCCTTGCCGTCCAGATTCCCCGGTGCAATCGTTCCGCCGTAGGCAAAGACAGCAGGGATATCCATATTAGCAATGGCAATCATGGAGCCTGGCATATTCTTATCACAGCCCCCGATAGCTACAAAGGCATCCACATTGTGCCCGCCCATGGCAGCTTCGATGGAGTCTGCGATGATGTCGCGTGAGGTCAGAGAGAAGCGCATGCCTGGCGTTCCCATGGCAATCCCGTCCGCAACCGTAATAGTCCCGTACTGAACAGGCCAAGCACCCTCTGCTTTGATACCTTCCTTGGCCAGCTTGCCCAAGTCATGCAAGTGGATGTTACAGGGTGTATTTTCCGCCCAAGTGGAAATCACCCCAACAATAGGCGTTTCAAAATCTTTATCAGTCATCCCCGTCGCGCGAAGCATGGCACGGTTAGGAGATTTAACCATACTGTCATAAATCTTACTTCTGTGACGAATATCCTTATCTGTCATATCTTTCCCTTTCATTGCAGTAATCTTTGTGCTTTATTATACCACACTTAGGCTGTATTTTACAGAGGAAAATTTTTAAATTTTCAGAAGATTCAAAAATGAATTTTCCTCAAAAATCCCAAGCAATTAAAACTTATCAGCTTAATTCCTGAAACAAACAAATTCTTCTCAAAAATAGTCAAACTCTAAAAAACACTAAAAGTCCGGACCAATTTACCCCCACGGATATCCAACACAATCACCTCAGAATTCCCGTCTATACCGCTACCAGAACGCTCTCTCAAATCATAGCCTACTAGGTAATAACCATCCCAAAAATGACTGTAGTCTAAGTTTTTAAGCTTCTGGAAAAAGACTCCGGGGTACTTATCTATAGCTTTCTCATCATATAAATCATCAACCAATAACTCATAGTTCACTCGAAGCTGCAGAGTATGTTTTTGCAGATAAGACTTGACATCAACATTATAATAACCATTGAGAGGCAGGCCTTTCTGCCTGTTCTTTTGGAAATCCTGAACTAGCTCTGCTTGCCCAGCATCCAGCATTTCTGAGGTTATTTGATTGTCATCCTGACGAAGCACTTCTATTGTTTCACCTGAAATTTCTTTTAAAGTCAGATCCTCATCTTCTAGCTTTTTGAAGACCGACTTCATTTTCTTAAACTGATTCTGAACATAAGGCTGCTGCCACATGGCTTCCAACTGAATGCTATCATCTAAGCCTGTCTCAGTTTCCTCAGGTACGGGACTTAATCTTGAAGCTTCGTATTGCTTAGTTGTCGGATCATAATCCACGCTATCTGAGAAGGTCAAAAGTCTTCCATCAATCTTTTCTTTATAGTTAAAGTCCATGGTCTCCCCATAACCTGCCGGTCTATCGTAGTTTTTGACTGTCACTTTCCCCTTGTATCCCATTCTTTGGAAATCCATAGTCAAATGCTTTTCCACATCTTTCATAGTTTGATAATCACGAAAACTTTTCACTCCCCAAAAGATTAAAACAATACACATGATTCCCAGCCAGAATAGACCAAGTAATTTTAATGCTGCTTTCATAGTCCGCCTCCTTTGTTCCTATTATAGCATACGGAAAAACCGGTTTCTTTTAAAAACCTAAGCAGAAAAGATTTAAAAAAATCTGTCAAGTAACTTTACTTTACAAAAAAGTTTTGTTATACTATTAAAGTTGATGAAAATCATCAAATTGAATCGAATTCACAATCTAAAAGGAGAAACAAACAATGGCAGTACCTGCACGTCGCACTTCCAAAGCGAAGAAAAACAAACGCCGCACTCACTACAAAGTGACAGCTCCAACTGTAACTTTTGATGAAACTACTGGTGATTACTCACGCTCTCACCGTGTATCCCTTAAAGGATACTACAAGGGCCGTAAGATTGCCAAAGCTGCTGCAGCAGAATAATAGAAGGGAGCTACCATGCGCGTAAATATCACACTTGAACACAAAGAATCTGGTGAACGCTTGTACCTTACTTCTAAAAACAAGCGCAACACACCAGACCGTCTTCAATTGAAGAAATACTCACCAAAACTTCGCAAGCACGTTGTGTTTACAGAAGTTAAGTAATTTATATAACAAAAAACCTTTGAAATCAACGTTTCAAAGGTTTTTTTCTTTTTGTTTCAAGCCCTAGCTAAACAACAAACTTAATACTAGATCTCAAAAGAATTATGCCTCCTCTTTCTGTCTGAGTTCAAAGAGGTCTTCTACTTTTAGATTAAAAACTTGAGCAATTTTGAGAGCCATTTCCAGCGATGGATTGTAGCGGTTATTTTCCAAGTGCAGAATTGTCTCTCGCCTCATGCCGATGCGGTCGGCTAGCTCCTGCTGGGTCATGCCCTTGGACTCACGAATGGATTTGAGATTAGTGACAATCTTGCTTTCTTTGGCCATAGTTATCCTCTCCGTTCTGAGATAAGATAGACAACTGCAAAGATGCAAATCAAGGCAGCTATGCTAATAAAGATCTGGCCCATGTAAAGAGTGAGAGACCCCATGTATCCAATGATAACTGCTAGGATCATCAGTGCGCCTAGTATAAAGACAAACATCAAGCTAGCTGCCTTAGCTAGATTAGCATAGAAACGTTCATCTGGAGTTTCCTTGACATTTTTCAAAGAGAAAAAACCAAATACAATCACTTCAATAACGAGACCAACTCCCAAAATCCATTCTTTAATGCCAGATCTTACGCTTGGGGTCGCAACCCAAATCCCTACTGTATAAAAAATGGTTGCTGCAAACAGAAGCATCGTGTACAGCTTAGCAGACAAGTCAAAAATAGTCTTTTCCTTACCTTTCTGACTCTTCCCCGGCCATGGTTTCATGTGTAGCCAGCCCCAAATAGCTATAATCTGACCTAATACTGAAATACCAACAATAATCAACTTGGGTCCCCAACTAAGATTAGAACCAAATAAAACAGTAAAATCAATAAAGAGAGCTGCGGCAATCATCGCAATGAGACCACCCGTTTTTTGACTATTTTTCATGATAGACTCCTTTCCTGGTGTTAGAAATATTTAACACCCTTTATGTTATAAATATATCACACAGCGATTTATAAATCAAGTATTTATGTGCTAAGGTGGCAATTATTTGAAAAAATTCTATAATAAAAGCCCTTGCCAGATAAATAACCAGCAAGGTCCTATGTTTTTATTGATTATTCAAGAATAGCAAAGTCCCTTATTCCATCTCTCTGAGATAGTTCAAAGCTTCGTTGAAGGTTTTGACAGGGACGATTTTCATTTTACTCTTGATTTTGATAGAAGCACGAAGTGCCTCATGGTAGTTAGAGCGCAACTTGGGATTGTACTGGGCAATATCGGCGTCAATGGTATCATCAGGAACAAAGAAAATTTCCGCGCCTGCCTTATCTGCAGCCATGACCTTCATCTCTATCCCGCCAATCCGGCCAACATTTCCCTTGTGGTCAATCGTTCCAGTACCAGCAATAGTTTTTCCTTTAGTAATGTCTTCAGACACGAGCTGATTGTAAAGCTCCAGACTGAACATGAGTCCTCCAGATGGACCTGCTACACCGTTGCTCTTAAACTCCGTCAGAGGATTCATGGCAACACTGGCTTTAGAACCCAATTCGATTCCCAAACCAGGCTTACCAGTTGTCTCATCCACAATTACAGGACCGCTAGCCAAACCGATTACACCATTACGACTGTACTCAATTGATACCACATCGCCGACTGTCCGCTGTTCCATCTGATCAACGATGTCGTATGGGCTAGTGTAAGTCTGATTGTCAATCTTTAAAATCACATCGCCTCGCTGCAACTCCTTTGACAGAGGCGTCTCGCTGCTGATGCCACCTACGTAAATCTCTTTATGCCTAATCTCAACTGTACGACCAGCAGCCTGATAAGCCACCTGCAAGGCATTGAGATGGGAAGATCCCATAGTGCTGTTCTCTCGCTCTTCCCGTCCCTTTTCCTTATCGAAATAGTTTTCAGGAACAGAGACATACTCTGTTTCCAGCCTGTAATTAGGCAGCAGAGTCAAAAAGAGACTGAACACTCGGGCCTTGGAAACACCAACAGCCATGACATAGATTTTACCTTTTCCTTTATCAGTTCCTCCTTGAACTTGGACAAAGTCTTTGGCATTCAAAGCCGGCCTCACGGTCTCTAATTCATAAGGGAGAGGAATAAAGCCAATCCCAGTTAGCACCAAAGCTGTTATTAAGATTCTTGTTACTGATTTCATATCCTTCCTCTTGTTTCTATCAAGTATTGTCTGGTCTTGCTACTTCCTAAATTAATCACCAAAATCCACCACTTCTGCATCATTTTCCATCAGAGTATCAGCAAAAACTGTCCGAACAACCAGAACAAATACACAGTAAAAGCTACTGAAAACTAGGACAGGAATCATCTGAATCAAGCCAAGTAAATCATCCAGTTCCCCCAGCAAGGGACCAATATACTGCCTTATCAGATCCATCAGGAGATGAGTACCCAAGCCAATCAACCCACCAAAAGAAGCGAGAAAAAAGCTGAGCAGAACATAACGACCCCTGCGCTCCTTCATCAGTAGGACTGACTTTCTCAAACAGCCATAAAAAGAAAGCGGCTTGGCCAGATTGTCTCTTGAGCTAGTATCCTGAATGATATAGGACAACAAAAAGAAGTGCGAATCAACCAGATAAGTGAAGAGCAGGTAAAAGACCATGAACAAGAAAGGAAAGAGAAACTGGAAAATCACAATGGCCTCTGGACTTACTGCTCTCCGATAAAAGGCAAAGAGACTAGCCACCCCAAGATTGATGCCGATTGCCGACCAACCCATGTACAAAATCAGAACCTGGACTGCACTGACAATGAAGGAATAAAAGAGGCGAGTAAGCAAGCCATCTGAGATACTGTACCAAACCGCATAGCCAAAATAGAGCTTAACCATCTGCGGATTTCGTATCACTGTCAAGGCAAATTTATTGACGTAAGCAAAACCGAAAGCAATTATAAATGCCAAACAGGTCAAGACTAAAATGGACCGGTAAGACCAACTCGAAACCAGCGGAAAAAGAAACCAGCCCAGTACTGCAAGCGGGATTCCGACCAGCAAAAGGCCTTTCAGCCAGACAAAATAATATTCTGTAACAAAAATCCAAGCTTCTCTGAAAACCCTTGTTACTTTTACATCATTCATCGTTCATTATCCTAAATCCTAAAACCCTTTCTAATTTTTTTCATAAATATTAATCCCCAAAATTAACTATTTCCCGATCATAAGACATCAGGATGTCAGCCATAACCGAGCGGGCTGCCAAGGCATAAATCAGCAAAAAGCCATTTATCATACTAACAATCATTCCCACAATATTAGACACAGCAGCACTAAAAAGTAAACTCAAAATTTCTATCAGACCCAATACTACAGGAATAAGCTTTAAGACAAGCTCTACCAGTAAGTAACGCCCCCTCTGACCATTAATACAAGAAAAGGACTTGCGCAAGCTGCCAAAGGCTGATAGAGGACGCAATAGGTTATCAGAGGAGTTGGTATCTTGAATAATATAAGGCAACAAGAAGAAGTGAGAGACGATAAAATAACTGTAAAACAAATGGAATAACAAGTTAAACATTGGTGCTATCAAAAAAAGCAGGAAGAGCATACTAGCCATCTTCTCTTGGTTATTTGCAACCCAAATCATCCAAGTTCCCATATTCTCTCGAAAATTTGCATCTGACATCAAGGCATTATAGAAGTATACAAAAAGAAGTAACATAGCCAAGACAAACATGAATACGTAAATAGACATAGAAAGCAAACGCCCAAAAAAGCCATCAGAAATACTGTAGCCAACAGCCCTCCAGAAGTTTCTTCGCACCATCTGCGGATTACGAACCATGGTCAAGGAAAACTTATGGATATAAGCAATCACAAAAGAACATAGAAATCCCAGCAGAATTATACTCGGAAGAAATGTAGAAGTCAATGGAGAAAAAAATAGAATTAACAGCCCCAGAATAAAAAATGGCAGTTGAATGATAGCAAGCCCTGCTGTCCATACAAAAAAGTAATCAACAGTCAGTCCCCAGGCTTCCTTTAACACATCGCTTACGTCAAACTTTCTTTTCATAAATCCCCTAATTAAGTCCTTTTCGCCATAAAAGACGATGTCGCAGAAGCAAGCTTTTATTTTTTAGTCCTGAGAGGATGATTAGGAATTTTTAGAGCCCCAGAGAACAAGAAAAACCCCGTCAATCACCTCACCAAAAGAAATTCTTTCTATAATAAAGCAAGCTGAGACATGATTGTCCCAGCCTCCTTAACCTTTTTTCAAAAAATTTCGAATACGAATCATAATCTTGCTTGACCAAGTTTTGTCAGATGCGTATCTTACATTGATAGCAGCCATGCTCTTACCATTGTAGAACTGACCGCCAGGCTTGAGATAGTGCTCGCTGAGATAGCGGGCAACTGTATCTATACCATCGTCAAATGTTGCGAAATTTCCTGCACTGGAAAAAGGACTGGAGTCATAAGCCATGAAACCAAACAGGTTGTGCTTGGCCTGAGCAATCTGACTGCGGCCGTAATCCGATTCGTGAATAGCCAGCCCTACGAGAAAAATTGCATTAACTCCATGATCTTTCTCTGCTTTTTTGAAAGCTTTTCCCAATCCAGCCATCGGCGTGCCAGCCAAACGACTATCAATGAAATCGGCTGACACTGTGCTAGGCACTGTTACATCTTCTGAAAAGACGACTGCTCCTGTTTTCTTGGCCTGAAACTGATCTGACACCTGCACTAAAGACGGATCCAGACTGGCCTTTTCATTTGCCTCTAGGCGGCTGACAGGCAGCACACTGCCTGAAAGGACAGTAGCTGTCGCTAATGCTATGATAACTTTTTTCTTCCTAAACATTTTTTCTATCCATTTCTATTGTTGCTTTTGGTTTCCTAGATTCCTCCCCAGAAATATAGGATGACTGCCATGATGCTCATAGCAGGACCAAAAGGGACTTCTTCTTTCAACTTAAATTTGAATTTCTTAAAGATGGTTGCGATTAAGAGAATCGCTCCAGCTACAAAGAAAGAACCATATCCCAAAATCAGCGTATTCAAGGGGCTAAACCAACTGCTCAGGGCAGCCAAGTAAAGAATGTCTCCCATCCCGAAAGCTTCTTTCTTGTAATAAGCCTTGGCCCCAAAATAAATGAGAGAGTAGAGTCCAGCGCCGACTAGCAGCGAAAAGAGCAGTTCCCAATTGAATTCACTGGTAAAAAACGTAACAGCCATGCGGCCCAGCCAGAAAACCAGCAGAACCGAGTCCGAGATGTACTGAGTATCAAAATCGATATAACCGATGATGAGACAAAGCGACACCAAGAGGCAGGCTGAAACAACCATCCATGGCCCCTGATATTGAAAGATCAGATAAGAGGCCAGCCAGAGCATACCCGTCAGGAGCTCCACAATGAGATAGCGCGGTGAAATCGGCTCCTTGCAGTGATTACATTTAAAGCCCTGCATGATAATCGACACAACCGGAATCAGCTCCACCGAAGTTAAGACATGACCGCAGGACGGACACATAGATCGACCCTTGGCAATGCTCTTTTCCAGTGGCACACGGTAGATGACGACATTGAAAAAGCTCCCAAATACGACACCTAATATAAATACTAAACTTGCAATCATAATTTTTCCCTTTTTATACTCTTTGAAAATCTCAGGTGACTATGTCAAACTTCGACCTCCCTTGAGTATCACTTAGATGCCAGAATGATGGATACTTGCCCCTCCTCCAAACTTAATGAAAATACCATATCTGTTTCTGTATTATTTTGAATGGTCAATTCGGTCAAACCTTCAGCAGGCGTTCCGATGTTGAAATACTGTCCTCGATAGGAAATAACATTGGTCCGTGAAAAGGCGAGCTGCTGAATGGCATCTACAATCTGCTCAGCACCCTGACCGTAAACTTCTTTATTATCTTTACCCTTGACTAGCAGATAGCCAGACTCTGCATTCAAAGCGCCCAGCAACTCTGAGATAGACTTGGTCTCGCCAGGAGCCAAGTAAACATTCTGCAGCTTGTAAAAGGCTGTCTTCATGTTTTGAGCTTGGGCAGCGTTAGTCGGCAGTGGTACTTCCTTACGCTCTATAAAGTGCGTATATTGGCTCAGAAGCTCACTTTGATCTTCTGCTTCAACAGGCGTACTCTCAACCTTGACATCATCAAATTTACCAGTCTTGGCAATCTCCTCAGATGCTTGGATAAAAGCAGCAGGGTCAATCTTATAGCCATTAGACTTGTCTCCCACCTTTACATTAGACTCGCCGTCCATGACCAGATGATTGGTCGTTGGAAGCTGACTGAGAACATCAGGATGGGCAGCCAAGACATCATTTAAAGGTCTGAGCCAAAAAAGACGATTAGGATAGATGGAAATCTGCAGGTTTTCCTTGGTATCGAAAAACGGTGTAAACTTATCCCAGACGGTCTTAGCTGAGATATTATCCAGCCGCTTGAGCTCTTCTTCTGTGAAATAGCTCAGTCCTAAAAATCGCATATCTACAGAGAAGTGTTGCCCTGTAGACAGCTGAAATGTAGCCTTATAGGGCAGTTCTCTGTAAACTTCAATCTCAGCTTCGCTCCGAGAGCGTACCTTCATAGAGGGACGGCCATTGATACTCAGGTCAATCGTTGGATTAAAGACAAAAATGACATAAAATAAACTACCCAGCAGAAAGGCAGCAAGTGTCGCTGCTGGAAGTAGTTTTTGATATTTTGATGAAACCTTTCTTTTTCTTCTTGACATGAATCTCATCCCAACCTTATACTACGCATTCAGCTAAGCGGATAAGGAATTTACGGTCGATACGGCGAAGAAAATCAATGATGTCATCTGAAACAGTATCTCCGGCATTCAGGATAACTCCTCCATCTGCATTAACAAGATCTTTTTGCAGTGTTTTGCCTACCAAAAGACGTTTTTGCCGATCGATAAAGTCGTTAACAGCTTTCTTTGCTCCTGATTCTTCTTCAGCAACTGGAGCTGTGCTGATAGTTGTTTCTACTTCCTCAGCAGGGGCTGCCAATACTTCTTCCAAAGCAGCATCCAGACTCAGCGCTGCATCTGTTTCTTCAACTTCTTCTTCAGCTGGAGCTGTTGTTTCTTGTACCAAGTCTTGAACTTCTGGTTCTTCTGCTGTCTCTACGACTGCTTCAGAAAACTCCAACTCAGGAGCAGCAGCTCCTAGACCTACAGCAACCAAGGCCTCTGTCAAATCTGTCGCAGCTTCTTCTTTTACATCTACTTTTTCATCTACAACTGGCTCGAATACAGGTGCTTCAGCAACTACTTCCTCAATTTTTTCGGCAGGTTTTGCAGCTTCAGTCTCATGGAGCAGATCTGCTGCAGCCAGACGGCCCATTTCTACATCTGCTTCAAGATGAGGAGCTGTCTTTTTTTCATCATTGAGGATGATGTACTCTTTACCAATCATCAAGATGCGTGATTTAGGAATCTGAATTTCCTCGCTGGCATCTTCAGAATTAACCACCAAGTAACCAATTTCATTCTTTTCGTCAATATGATAGTCAACAACAGTTCCCACCTTGTTTCCATCAATTGTGATGACGATTTCGTCAAAGACGCTACCCTGCTTGTCGTTTAAGACCTTCAGATCTGCCTCTTCCAGTTCCTGAAAGACTGAGCTGTTCTCTACCATGACCGCAAAGTCACCGATGCCTTGGATGTTCTTGCTAGACAGCAAGGCAAAAGGCTGTTCAGACTGCTTTGACTTAATGACAAAAGTCAGATTGACCCCCTCGTCAACAAAGACTTCATGGACTTCACCCAGTCCCATCCCTTTTTCAATCTCAATGACAACGGTCCCTGTGATTGTTTTACAACTTTTCATAATTTCCCCTAAAACCCTTCTAATTGATTACAATCAATTGTATGTTTATATAGTATTAATTTTTCACGATTTTGTCCAACATGTTGAACGCTTCTTGACGAAGATTTTGATCTGAGCTGCCTTGGACAATTTCTTTCAGATAACTCTCAGCTTCTTGAACTGCATTAGAAGCCAATAATTCCTGACTTTCCAGTAGAAGGAATTGGAAATAGACTTCTTTATCTCCCGCAGTTGCTGCAGCTGGTCTTGCTTCTGCTGCTTCCTCAGCCTTGAGGATGTCAGTGATTTTCTGAAGCAAATCTTCTTCTGTCTCATCTGTAGCCGGAACGACCGGAGCTGCTTTGATTTGTGCTTCCTCAGCTTTGAGGATGTCAGCAATTCCCTTGAGCAGGTCTTCTTCTGTCTCATCTGCAATTGCTTCTTGAACAGGCTCAGCCTGTGTCCAAAGAGCGTCTTCAGAAACTGATTGAACAACTGTTGGTTCAGCAGCTGCTTCAAACTCAAACGTTTCTGCTGCAGGTGCGAAGTTACTTTCTTCCTCCCAAGTCTCTGCCACTTCAGCAGTCAAATCTTCCTCTTCAGATCCCAGCAAATCATGCTGAATCTGACTGAGAATATCTTGATAACCCTGAATATCAGCACGATCACGGCTAACCATAGACTCTTCAGAAGCAGAAAACTCTGGCTCTGCAGCTGCTTGACTGAAGGCGGAATCCATCTTAGCTTGTGGCTCAACATCCGACTCAGCAAAGAAGAGAGATTCTAAGCTGTTTGCTGCTCTCGACTCTTCTGCTCTAACTGGCTTGATATCTCCCGTAGCAGCAAAAACATCTTCCAGGCTGTTGCCTACTTCTTCTGCCACTGGCTGCTGAGCTTGTTCTTGCTCAGTGAAGAATTCTTCCTCATCTTGAGAAACAACACCTGTCACCTCAACCGCCTGCGGTCTGAAGTTGCCATAGCTAGACTCAGTATAGGACATCGGTCTAATCTTAGACAGAACAGCTGTCTCAAAGGCTGGATCATCTATATCTGTATAGCCTTGATTGCCGGCTGCATTTGCTTCCGTAGGCTGAATCAGAGAGTTGGCCACCTTAATCTTAGTAGAGCCCTTGCGATGATGAAGCAGAGACTGCAAAAATTCATCATTGGCCTTTTGTGATCTGTGGTCCATACCCACCATACCGACCTCAGCTGCCGCTAGCTGACTGTTTGGCTCATATTCTCCAAAGGCAGGAGCTGTAGCCAAGTTATCAACAGGGTAGAGAGGTTTTACTTTCTCAAATCTTGTCATATCTTTTTTGATAGAACGGTCTGCTAGAGTGCGACCAGAAGCAGATACTCTCTGCCTTGCCGGACTTTCCTCAGCCTGAACCCTTTCTTTACTTTCCTTTCTCATCCTACCGGTTGAAGCATTGGAAAAGTTCAAATCTCTAGCAGATGACAAGCCTGCGCTCGTCGCTTCCACTTTCTTGCGTGTGCTCTTGGCGTGCTTCTGGCTTCTGCTTCGCGCAGAAGCAGTTGCTCTCTTCTTGACTGGAGCTAGCTCCTGTGAAAAGAGCAGCACCATATAGACAGCCAAGGCCAAGGCACAGAGTCCAACAAAGGCTATGCCGGGAACTTGTTGAAAGAGGAATGGAGCACCAATCGCAAATAGCATGACCCATACTACGAGAAAAAGGCGCTTTATTAAAGAAATCCTAGAAACAAATAAAATGCTAATCGTATGCAGCGCTATAAGCCCTGCTCCAAAAGGTAAAAAATATGCCATTTGAGTATTTTCGACACCCCCCACTTTCTAAATGATATTAAACTTTTTCAATGCAAAACCAGTCTTGATTTTGTTTTTCCATAAACTCCATTAAAACCCAAAATAGACTCGGGCGTCTATTCTGAGTTTGCTTGTATTATACTTCAAATATCTCTATGTTTTAGTTTACTATAAATGCACCGTGAATACTAGTCTAATAACTTGGTTTTTAGCATTTTTTTAAGAAAAAATTTAGTCATGCTCTTGAAATTTTAAATCATAGACTGATTTGGTATTTTTTCAAAGTGTTTTAGCTAACTACCAAGTTATTCACAGATAGGTTATCCAGCTTCATAGTTGTTTCAGGGCTTTCTCCGCTCGGAGTTTCAAAGTAGTAACCCACAATAGTCATTGGATAGCTGAATCCTGGAATGTTTTCAGGATCGAAGCTGACTTCGCGCCAGCCAGTCCAGCTGTTTGGACGAATGACATGAAGGTAAATTTTCTGCCCGCTGGCATTCTTGACAATCAAGCCAATCTTGCCCTGCCATTGATTAGACAGAGATAGAGAGAAGCTGATAGCATCAGGCTTATTGTTCAAGGATACATACGGTGCTGCAAATTCCATTTCATACATAGTAGAAGACTTGGTTGCTGGAATCTTAACCACATTGGAACCTGAACCCTCAAGAAAGTCCGTATTGTCAACTGTCACATCATATTGATTGCTGCCGCCTGACTGAATCAGCTTCAGTGGTGATTCAAAGCGGTAGATAGTTGATGAATTGTAATAAGCTGACAGACCATCGTTCCGACTAGACTGAGTGCTAAGCTGCTCCAGATAAGACGGAGCTAGATTGGTACTGCTGTTAGCATTCGCGCTGCTAGTTGTATTGGTTGTTGCGGCCCCCAAACTGCCCTTATTGCCGGTTGCATCTGTGCCGCCACCAGCTGTTGTTACAGATATAGAGCCTGCCTGCCAAGTCGGAATCGCAAATGGAGACTCCCAGTTAGCAAACTGAATAGGCGTCTTATCGACATTACTCTCCAGAGTCACATAGCGCTCGACGTCTTTAACTTGATAGAAACGCAGCTTGATTTTACCACTGGTTAGATCAGGGTTTTTGTTTTCCTCTGTGCTAGATAGACTTTTCTTTCCGCCCAATTCCAGTTCGCTGGAAACGATTTTTTGTTGATTGCCATCAATCAATTCCAACAATTTCAGAACCTGTGTATAAGTTCCTTCGAACTCAATATCCGCTGTCATCTGAGTGATGTTGGTATTATTGGTCGTTCCGTTCCCTGGTGTCGCTGTATTAGCTGCAGTTGTTGTTGCAGTATTCGCATCTGATGAAGAGCTGCTGCTAGATGAAGATGAGGACGATGTACCAGACGAGCTAGAAGTCGCACTGGATGAAGAAGACGTCTCACTTGAGCTTGAACTGCTAGTCGTACCAGAAGAATTGGAGTTTTGCCCCTTGGACGAAGTCGCAGCCAATCCCTCCTGCTGGAGTTCCAACTCTGTGCTCTCAGTGTAGTTGACAGACTTGAATTTAATACCGCTTTCGTTGACCAACTTATCAATCAAGAAAATGAACTCCCCTTGATTGGTCGTACCATAGTATTTCTTAGCCTGATCCAGAGTCTTAGCATTCAAAGTTTGGAGCTGTTTGGTAAGAGACTTTCTCTGACTAATCTTGGCATTCTTGCCTTCCAACTCTGTCGAGATAGTTGCATGCTCTTCAGCTAACTGCGCCATCCGTGTATAAGAATTTGTTACCAGATACCCTCCACCAGCAAGGACCGCTACTCCTCCGACACAGGCCAACAATTTCTTGTCACGCTCATTTAAATTACTCAGGATTTTTTTCTTTTCTTTCTCATTTTTGCTCTTCATTGAAATCTACATCCTTCGTCAAAATTTTAATGTTAAACTTGTACACTGTATTGTTATCCTTTTCCTCGCGAGTAATGTTGTCCACAAAAATATGGTTAAACTTCTCAGACTTACGAAGCTCTTCCTCAAACTTAGCGATAGAAAGATGCTCTTGAGACGAACCATTGATTTCTACATTGTCGTTATTAATCTTGATATCGTCAAAGACCAGGTTCCGTGTCACGTTTTTATTAAGGAAGTCCATAAAGGCTTTGTTTACTCGATGCAGGCGGCGGAAGTCACCTTCCAGGCTGGTAAAGAGAAGTTCGTCATTCTTGACCGTAACAATCTTATCTTCAGTCTCAGAGACTGCCTTCAGCTCTTGAGCCATCTCTGGACTCTTGAGTGTCTGCTCCGCTCGGTCAATCTCGCCTTGGAGGTGCATAGCGCTAAACTGGAAGAAGCCAATCAGCACAATCATAATCGCTGCAATTCCAGCAAAAGCGGAAATAGCAGCAAGTTTTAGTGGACTGGTTTTAGCCGGTGCCACATGATATTTTGAAAAGTAGTTTAAATCTCTCCGCATTAGTTTGCTCTCCTAATCAACATGGCTGTAGCCGGAATGAACTCCGCATTAAACTCGGCAGAACCTTCCCACAGTACATTCTCATAATCTACGTTATCAATTGAGATGAATTCCCGATTCATGCTCTGCTTCAGAATAGCTGCCAACTGCCAACAGATATCTTGGTCACCAAAGACGTAGAAACTGTCAATGTTGAGACCGGTTGATCCGCTAAAGAAGTTTTCAGTATTGAGAATGTGGTTCTTAGCATCAGCCACCCACTCATCCAAGGCCCTCTTCAAGAGACCTGTATCCAGATCATCTGAAGCCACTGCTGGAAGCTTCTGCAGTAGACTAGCGTCGTCTGCATAGCTCAGGATGTCCTTGTAGCCACGGTTGAGATAGTTGCTGGTCACAAACTTGCCTTCTGAGTAGAGATAAACACCGATGAAGCTCTTGCTCAGATGTACCATGCCGACATTTTCCTTGGTCAGCTTCTTGGCGCGATTGTTAATCGCTTGTACGCGTTCCAGCCATTTTTCAAAGGTATTAGACTGAAGGTCAAAGACATAAGGTGTCAGCTTCAAATTCTCAGCCAAGCCTAGATATTGCTCTACCACGCCTTTTGGCACAGCATAGACCATGAGTGAGCGAGTATCTTCATCAAGCGGAAAAGCTGAATTAGACTCCTGCTCTTGAAATTGAATAACATAAGAAGTCGGATCGATATCCAGATATTGCTGGAGCTCGTAAGATACCAAGCCCTCAATATCCTCATCATTCTGCACACTAGCGGCTACATCAACCGAACGGGCGATGATATTGGTATTGCCAAGTGCAAAGAATGCATACTTAGCAGTGATTGCATGCTGCTCCATCAGGTCACTGATAATGTTTTTGAGAGTAATTGGGTCGATAATCTCACTATTCAGTACAACACCTTCTGGCAGATTGGCAGATGCCATCTTGATAATCTCCAGCTCATTGCGCTTCTGTCTAGCAACAACCAGATAGACTGATTCGTCAGTGAAGTCAATAGCCATCAGATTGCCCTTAATTGGTTTACCAAACATAGTGTAAGGTGCATGCATTCTAGTGACCGGTTGGCTCGCCGCACCACTGCCTTTCTTAGCAAAGAGCGAACGATTTCCAGACTTAGCAGGCATATCATCACTGCCACTATTCTTAGAAAAGAGCGGCTTGTTGAGCTTGGTTAAGAAGCTCCCTTTTGCCGTTGACTTTTCCTCATCGTCAAAGTCTTCTTGACGATCTGACTTGATTTGAACTCCTTGAATAGATAAGTGTTCTTTATGTTTCCCTTTTGATGAGAAGAGCGGTTTATTTAATTTTCCTAAAAATGAGCCTTTTTTCTCATTGTCTTCTTCGTCCAGAGCTCTTCTGCGCCCCTTGGACGAAAACATATTTTTTGCCATAATCTCCTAATCTCCCATATTTTTCTAAAACTTTTTCTTTATTCACTTGCCTTGTATTTCTCACTAAAATATTTAGCAAGTTTTTGTATATCACCGTCGTTTAACGCTGTTTTATAAATCGCGAACTCATTTATATAGGTGTTTCCACCAAATACAATTTGACCTGTTTCAACATTATGACGAACACCATTTTGATTCAAAAATAGTTGCTGTGTATGACTCAATGCTCCGTTGACAAAAATTTCAAGTGTTAGAATATCATTTTTAGTAGAACTACGAACCTGAATAGAATTATCTTTTGTAAAATCTAGTTTAGCATTTGCATACTGCTGACCACCATTATTAGCTGCAGTATTATCTACTGTTTTTATTGCAATTTTACCGCTATCTTCCAAGTTAATTGCCCAACTTAAAGTATTATCCAACTTATAAGTTAACAACGAGCCTATTTGCGTTCTATTCCCAATTAAGATTGATGTCGTATTTGAGTTCCCATTTCTAAAATCTCGTTTTTCAAAAGTCAACGAATACTTATCGCGAGGTGCTATAAACTGTCTTGATTGACGAATCACATCTTCATAATAATTAAGAACAGGCACATTAGAAATCTTAAGTGAATCCAAAGACTTATCATGAGCATAGTCACGTACGTCCGTATTGGTGTAAATTTGAGCATCACTCGGTAGCATTGAAAATGTGCTATTTTTTTTCAGAAGCGCTAAATCGGCGTCCGTATGTATATCTAAATTATTTGTTACAGGCAGTCCCATAACCCAAATACGCTCAGCTTCTTGGTAGTTACCGACACGACCGTAGGAGTTAATAACCCGTGCCGCAAAGGTTAGATAGCGTCCTCGCATGTTATCAGTAATGTAAACTCCATTTCCTTTCTTAGAAAGTTGTCGAAAGTCAGTAGGCATTTCAGGAAGAACGGTCGCGGAACCGATTGTATCACCAACTTGACCAATTGTCCCAACTGGTACAATGCCAGGAAGACCATTCCCAATGCTACGATCACTAAGAAACCATCCAGACTCTGTATAAATCCTCGCTTTGCTTCCTTGCTGACTATCAGCAAGTCCAACGGAGCCAGGTTTAGTAGTTTCCCCAATATAATAAAATCTTTTAGAATCTGGAACTTTTACATCTAAATCTTCTGGAATTTGAAGAACACTCTCTTTTGCATTTGCTGCAAAAAGATGTATATTTTTAGTTTGGTTATTTTTATTATAAGAAAGAGTCTGACCTGTCACTTTTATATTCTGCAAAGAGCCATTTCCAATCCGGTAGGAGAAAGTTTCCACCTCTGTCCCCTTGCCGCTATTCTTCTTAATTTCTGACAAGCGAGTTTCAAAGTCCTGTTGGATATCAAAGTTGATAGTATTTTGCTTGCGTTGCCCCAGAATATTGTGATAACTGCCGGCAAAGAATGTCAAAAGTCCCGCAGCAATGACACCTATTAGAATAAGAGAAATTAATACTTCAACTAACGTTATACCCTTACGTTTCTGTAATCTTTTCATCTCTTCTCCTTTCTATGGACCAGAAACAAACCAAAGATCTTGCTGAATCTGTTTTTTAATATCTGAAAAAGTCTTTTTTAACTCTTCAGCATCAGTAGCCGACACATATTGCGCGTCCACAACACCTTCGCGAATAGCTTCTGTTAGAGCTTCACCATATGCAACCTCTTGCTTTACTCCAGAAAACCCTATAAGATTAACTCGCCTTATGTCTTTGCCAAACTTTTTAGATACTTCCCCAGCGTAGCCGATTGTCTTAGCTCGAAAAGCACTGTCAGAGGAGTCTTGATCATAAGCTAGTCTAGAAAATTGTTCACTGTACTTAGCACCGTCTAAATAACCAACTTGGAAATTATCCACTTTCGTGGACAAATTATATATTGGATTTTGGTAATCTACTATATCTCCTCCTCGAATCCATACTTTATTTCCAGGATAATTAGCACTAGGGTCTACTATATAAGCATTGGGGATACCATCTGTCAGTAAAACGACATACTTAAGTTGGACATGCTGTTGCTGCAAACTAACCATTCCATAACGGAGACCATCACCAGGGTTAGTAACTCCTCGGGTCGGTAAACTGTTAATACTTTTCTCTATTTGTTCTGTTCCTTTATCTAGTTGAGAAAAATCTTTTTGAACATAAAAACCATAATGTGAAAAACCTGATAAGTTAACACTAACATTGCCTATTTCTTTCAGTTCTTTCACCATTTCGATTGCTTTCTCTCGCAAAATGCTAATTCGTCGATCCTTTACTACATTCGTTTTTCTACCTTTCATATCTCTTTCCATCGAGCCAGAACTATCAAAAACAAAAGAAATAGCAACATTCACCTGTCCTTCAATCGGATCGTTTCTATAAGCCAGAGCGATGCCCTTTTTCCCTTTACCGACTTTTGAAAAGACCTGCTTACTGTTGAGGGCTGACATGGCTGTATCTATCGAAAACTTATTATTAGAATCTGGATATTTCCCAGTCAGATTGTAATTAATTAGACGGTTATCTTGATAGGCACCGTCAGTTTTAAATTCTAAGTCCAGCTTCATATTATAAAGGGATTTTGTTCCTAATTCACTGACATTCCAATCTTGTTTCGTCTTATCCCAAACATAGTTAAGAACCTTTTTCCCGTCAGCTGACAGACCGATATAGCTCCACTCCTTAGTCAAGCCTTCCTTGCTACCCTTGTACTTGCTATCATCCAAGATAAAGACTGAGGTTGCCTTGCCAATGGTACGGTCAACATGCTGCATAGACGTTCGCATTTCCGCTTGAATGCTTGCTTCACGCTCAATGAGCTCCCGACCAGAAAACATAGTGTTAAATATAACTCCGATGATGAGCGCTATCATACTCATGAGCATAATAGCCATAATCATCTCCACTAGGGTAAAACCTTTTTGTATTTGTTTCATCATTCCTACCTATTTTTTATTTCTTAGACGAAATCAAGTGGCCTTCTTCTGAACGGATACCACTGCTTGCCCAATTAAATTTAACGATATGTTCATAATAGTCCTCACTATTGGGGAGCTTAGACCTTGACTTAATCGTAATGTAGTAATTTTCTGGTCCACTAGTAGCTCCTACAAAAGCTCCAGTCATCTCGATTTCTGCCTCACCACCATCTTTGAACTTATGTTTTGATCTAATCGGACCTGCTGAGTTCGGCTGCCCCTCTGCTCTCTTCTTGAATTCAGCTTTCAAAGGAGAAGCATCTTCATCCTCAAAATAAGCTCCTAAAGCCAACTGCGTACCAGAAGTCGCTGTGTACTTAGCTTTTAGGTAGCTAAACATGCGCTGAGTTTGGGTTTGCCCAGTATCTACGATAGATGCTAAAATACCAATCATAGCGACCAGAATCACAATGGTCACAATAACCATGGGCAACGTAGACCCCTGTCTTTTTTTTCCTTTCATTTTAGTCTTCTCCTAATATTTCTACTTTTGATATTGCCAAAATAGTTGTCACAGTCTGACAACTACTTTGGTAATATCCGACTGCTAAAGCAGTCGGAGTAGAGAAATCTCTATGTTTAGATGATTTGATGATTATGGAGTAGCGCCACCAGCATTGTTGTTTGCTGTCGCTGAAGTGTTAACACCGTTAGCTGACCAGTCATACTTCCATTGTTTTTGATTTTTATCACCTGCTTGTTTGCCAGATGGGATAAAAGTAGATGTCAAAACATGGTTTGTTGAGTCAATTGTATGAGCTGTGTTTTTGTCATTCTTAGCCAGAGCATCTACAATCTTAGTTGAGTCGCCTTTAGCATTTTTAGAAATGTATGGTGCTAGTTTTTCAAGAGTGATTTCACCTGGATTAGTTGGATCATCTTGCGCGCCGATATAAGATTGGATAGCTGATACCAGCTCACGGTGTTCTGATTGAATACGCGAACGACGTGCATTGTCTTGGAAGGAAGTAATAGCTGGAATCGCTACAGCTGCGATGATAGCGATAATGATGATTACCACGATCAACTCAACCAAGGTGAAACCTTTACCTTTTTTCTTCAAATCCTGACGGAATTTTTGCAATTTGTTTAACATTTAAATATTCTCCTATTTTCTTTTTATCTTTATTTTTCGCTGAATATCAGCTTAGTTTTAAATTTAATTGGGCTAGTTTGTATTTGAACCACTATATCTCCAATCGTAAAGCCAAGTTTTGTCCTTGGTTTTATCAGTTCCCACTCCTGAGGGATGGAAGGTCGAAACCAAAGTTGTTCCATCAATTTTATGAGCTGGCTCCGTATCATTCTTAGCAAGGGCATCCATAATCTTAGCCGAATCTCCCTTAGAATTTTTAGAGATATATGGTGCCAATTGCTCCATTGTAATTGACTTTACAGTTTCCGGGTCATCCTGTGATCCGATATAAGACTGAATAGCAGTTGCCAACTCACGGTGTTCCGATTGAATACGTGAACGACGCGCGTTATCTTGGAAAGAAGTAAGGGCAGGAACCGCTACAGCTGTGATAATCGCGATAATGATGATAACCACAATCAACTCAACCAAGGTAAAACCTTTGCTTTTTTTCTTCAAATTACGACGAAATTCTTGCAATTTGTTGAGCACTAACTTCTCCTAATTCTTTTTCACAAGGGCTGCTGAGCAGCCTTTTTAATATCTCTCAAATGTAGGGTTTTAATTCATCTTTTCTTAGATGATTTGATAAGTATTACCACTTTTTGAAACAGCTTAACTAGAGATTACTTCTTTAGTTGGCATTTACACCATTAGCTGACCAGTCATACTTCCATACTTTATCTTTTGAAGCATCTTTAGCGCCTGATGGCTTAAAGGTAGAAGTCAAAATATGGTTTGTTGAGTCAATTGTATGAGCAGTTGCAGTACCATTCTTAGCTAGAGCATCTACGATTTTAGTTGAATCGCCTTTAGCATTTTTAGAAATGTATGGTGCTAGTTTTTCAAGTGTAATCTCACCTGGATTAGATGGATCATCTTGCGCTCCGATATAAGACTGGATAGCTGATACCAGCTCACGGTGTTCTGATTGGATACGTGAACGGCGTGCGTTATCTTGGAAGGAAGTGATAGCTGGGATAGCTACAGCTGCAATGATAGCGATAATGATAATTACCACGATTAACTCAACCAAGGTAAAACCTTTACCTTTTTTCTTCAAGTCCTGACGGAACTTTTGCAATTTGTTTAACATTTTGAATAGATCTCCTATTTTTTCACAATTTTTACTATTTTTGCCCACAGGGGCATTTGTTTTGTTCCTAGCTGGGAGACCCTACAAACTCCCAGCATCAGAACGGTTTTCCTAACTTTTTGTGCAGAGCAGTTGCCCTGCTACCTCCTAAACTTTTCTGAAACACCTTCCTACTGGTCGGCTCCAGATCCTGCATCCACAGCGTGAGCAAGCTCAAACATTGGCAGCATGACAGAGGCAACGATACCTCCGATGATAACCCCCATGACGATGATCATGGCTGGCTCCAAGAGTGAGAGCAACTGCTTGATAGCTGTTTCAAGCTCTTCTTCATAATAATCTGATGTCTTGACCAGCATGGACTCCAGAGACCCAGACTCCTCACCGATTTTGACCATCGAGAGCATCATAGGCGGGAAGAGACCGGTTGAGGTAATCATCCCTGTCAGACGTTCCCCTTTTTGCAGACCTTCATTAGCGATCTTCATCTTTTCAATGACGACAGCGTTGTTGGTCGTTGCAGCAGCAGACTCAATAGCCTCGACCAAAGGGATACCTGCACTGGTCAAGATAGCCAAGGTGCTGGCAAAGCGAGCAGTGACAATCTTCTGCATTGGCCCCTTGATGACCGGCAGATTAAGCTTGAGCCGATCCAGTTGGTAGCGGCCTGCCTCTGTACTGCGATAGCGTAAGAAGAGGAAGACCAGAACCCCTATCACACCGAAGAGGATGTACCATGAAGAGCGGACAAAGTTACTAGCTGCTAGTACGATACGCGTTGGTAGCGGCATGGCCATCCCACTCTGCTCAAAGATTCCTGAGAAGCTTGGGATAACGACATAGAGCAAGGCCAGGACTGCCGCCACAGCCAGAAAGGCCAGGACTGCAGGATAGATCATAGCTCCACGAATCTGGCGGCTGGTCTTGAGCTCTTTGTTATAGTGCTCAGACATCTTTTCCAGCACCTCGTCCAGCTTACCAGTCTTTTCACCAGCCTGCACCATACGGATCAGGAGATCGGGAAACATCCCTTCCTGATCCAGCATAGCCTTGGACAGCTGACTACCTTCTTTTAGGCTCTTGCTGACGATTTTAAGGCTAGATTTGAGGTTCTTTGAAGTAGCCTGTTGTTCTAGGATATCCACTGCATTATTGAGGGGAATCCCTGACTCCAGCATAACTGACATCTGCTTACAGAAGAGCGATATGTCCTTGAGCTTGATCTTCTTGCTTTGGAAAAGGACAATCTCCTTAGAACCCATGACCTTTTCTTCGACACTGATTGGCTTCCCTTTGAGACGGATCCGATTGACGGCGTCTGTCCGGTTAGGAGCGTCCACCTCTAGTGTGACGACCCCTTGGCGAGTGTCTAAGTATTTACAAACATATACTGTCATGCTCTAGTACCCCACTATTCCTAGGGATTTTTCAACTTGAGCGCGATCCACTGAGTAGGACAGTAGTGTTCTTTGGTCGATGACATTGCGACGATAGAGTCCCATGAGCGAAGTGTCCATGGTAATCATGCCTAGCTGAGCCCCTGTTTGGATTGGCGTCAGCAACTGGTGGGTCTTACCTTCGCGAATGAGGTTGCGAATAGCGGGTGTTCCCAGCATGATTTCAAAGGCAGCTACACGACCTTTGCCGGTCGCTGTACGCATAAGCTGCTGCGATACAACGCCTTCCATAACGGCGGAAAGCTGCACACGGATCTGCTCCTGCTGCTCGGCTGGAAATACGTCGATAATCCGGTCCATGGTGTTTACGGCACCGACCGTGTGGAGAGTTGACAGGACCAAGTGACCTGTTTCCGCCGCACGCAGAGCGATTTCAATCGTTTCTTTATCCCGCATCTCACCAACTAGGATGACATCCGGGTCCTGACGAAGGGCACCGCGGAGGGCATTGCCGAAGCTTTGCGTATCCGCTCCCAGCTCACGTTGGTTGACCAAGCACTTATTATGCGTATGCATGTACTCGATCGGATCTTCAATTGTGATGATGTGCTCGTCCCGCAAGCTATTCATGTAGTTGATCATGGTTGCCAGGGTCGTTGACTTTCCGCTTCCTGTTGGCCCGGTAACCAATATCAGCCCCCGGCGTTTCTCAGCCAGCTTTTTAATAACTGGCGGCAATCCCAGAGATTCCATAGATGGAATATCCTTGGGAATGACCCGCAAGGCAATCCCGCAGTTGTTTTTCTGCTTAAAGATATTGACCCGCAAGCGATAGCCATTGTCGACCTCGTAGGCACAGTCCACTTCACCGACTTCTAAAAGATGAGCAATCTGCTTCTCATTTAAAATATGCTTGGTGAAGCGAACCGTGTCTTCGTTGGTCAAAATTGTATTGTTGAGTTGTGTTAACCTCCCGTGCAGACGCATGGTTGGCTCAGCGCCAACCGTGAAGTGGATATCTGATGCACCCGCTTCAATCGCCTGCTTAATTAACTCATCCAAATTCATCCTAAACTTCCCCTTCTAGACTGAAAGCAATCTTCATTGCTTCTTCAATCGTTGTAGTCCCCTGTTTTGCGATATCAATGGCCTCCTCCGCCAAGTCTCGCATACCATTTTTCTTAGCTTCTGCTCGAAGCTGTGACGTTGTTCCACCATCATTAATTAATGATTTAATCTCCCTTGTCACTGCCATGATTTCGTGGATAGCTATACGTCCATAGTATCCCGTACCACTGCAGTAGTTGCAGCCGCGTCCGCGATACAAGGTGTCTCCCTTGTGAATACCGATACCTGCATGTTCATTTGTTTCTACAGTGTACTCAGTCTTACACTTAGGACAGATACGCTTAATCAAGCGCTGTGCGATAATACCGACAGTCGCCGTTGAGACCAGATAAGGCTTGATGCCCATATCGACCAAACGGTTGACTGTACTAGCTGTGTCATTGGTGTGGATAGTCGAGAGAACGACGTGACCAGTGATAGCGGCACGAACCGCGATACTAGCTGTCTCTTCGTCCCGAATTTCCCCCAAGAGAACGATGTCCGGGTCCTGACGCAGGATACTTCTCAAACCACTCGCAAAGGTCAGTCCAGCTTTGTTATTTACCTGAACTTGGTTGACCCCTTCCAATCGGTACTCAACCGGATCTTCAACGGTGATGATATTTTTTCCTACATCATTGAGCTCACGGAGCGCTGTGTAGAGAGTGGTTGTCTTTCCGCTTCCCGTAGGACCAGTCAGCAAGATAATGCCTTCTGGCGCCTTAAGAATATCTTCAAAGAGCTTCTGGTTGGTTGGCGAGAATCCCAGCTCCTCTTTACTAAGGAGAGTTGCATTCCGGCTCAAAATCCGAATAACGATTTTTTCACCGAATACAGTAGGCAAGACTGAAACCCGCATATCGACTTCTTTGCCGTCGATGGTTGTCTCAATCCGTCCATCCTGAGGAATCCGCCGCTCGGCGATGTCCAGACCACTCATGATCTTAATCCGTGTCGCAATGGCTGAGTGAGCATTGGCTTTCAACTGCATATTTTCCACCAAGGTCCCGTCAACCCGGAAACGAACACGAACAACTTTTTCAAAGGGCTCAATATGGATATCGCTGGTCCGCGTCTTGATTGCCTGACTGATAATCGAGTCAATCAAACGTACAACCGGAGCGTTTTTAATTTCGAGATCTTCTTCGATGATCTCTTCGTCCACATTAAAACCTTCGATTTCGGTCGCTGCCTGTTGGGCTTCTTCTCCTTTAGAATAGTATTGATCAATATACTTCTCAATATCATCCCGAAAAGTTACATAAGGTTCTACCGCCATCTTAGAAACGATTTTAACGTCGTCTAGGGCGATATAGTTGCTTGGGTCTGCCATCGCAACTACTAACTTGGGTTCTTCTCCCTCTTCCCCATCTGTGAAAGAGATCGGAATCAATCCATGACGTTTAGCAACTTTTTCTGAAACCTTCTCGACAGCTTCCTTTTCTATCACAAACTGTGATAGATTGACATGAGGTACACGGTAATAGTAACTCATGACTTTCAGCATATCTTCTTCTGTCACATAGCCCTTGCTGATTAGATATCTCTCTAACTGCATGTTTGATTGTGGCATATCTTGAAGAATTTCTTCTTTTTGAGCTGCCGTTATCAGATTGAATTGAACCAATATAGCGATTAGTGCCATTTGTTTCTCCTGTCTGTGATTTTTTTGTAAAAATCCTTCAATTCTTTCTATGCGTTAATAGATAACAGCTTTCTTAAAAAAATCTCCCTCGCTTAAAGTTTCCTTTAAGGTTTCTTTAAGCTTTTTAAGTTAGGCTAGTACATGGAAAATTTACCAATAGAACCAAACTTGATGTTTTAAGTTAGATGCTTTGAGCAGTATCTCCATTTGATAAACCTAGCAAACAGTCCTTAAGTCAATCCTAGGATTGATAAGGGACGTTTTAGTTTTGTCAAAAGGGGCGCAAAAAAGCAGATGCCAAAAACATTTGTTCTTGCGTTCTTAAATACTATACAAAGCAAGTTCTCTTGCAAAATTTCTCATGCTTTTAGATGCAGGTTAAACCGTGTGTGTGTGAAGTTGGTTTAACCCGAATCATCAAGCAGCCAGTGCCATAAGATAAGAATTCTTGTCTTATGGTTTTTCTTTTTACCGATATGCATATTTTGGTAGGAAATGCTAGGAACAAAAGCTTTATTTGCTTTAAAAAACATTTACCTATCACAGTATATGACATAATTGACATCTTGTCAACAGGTTTGCCTCAAAAAAATGATTGCATTTAAAAAAATGTTTAATTTTGATAAAAGCTTGTTATATCAAGCTTTTTGACACTTTTTTAAAGCGTTTTTTTACTTCGAGGATAAAAAAAAGCAAATTTTTTTGAGGAAATTTCCCCTTTACTGCTTCTTTTTCAACCTTCAGATGGACAGTGTGACAGCATCTGTCCTCTTCTGATCGGTAATCGATATGCTTAGGAAAGGCGCTTCAGGACAAGGCTTAGCAAGCTTTGCCTGTTTCTTCCTACCCAATAGTATATGCTAAAGAAAAAGCATTGTCAATGCATTTGCATTTTATTAGATGTAAAACCTATCTAAAAATGCACAATGTACTCAGCTTGTCTATTTTTTATAGAAAAACTACAAAATCAAAAAGGCTAGAATTTTCAGACAAAACTACATTGTTAAATTATAGAAGAAAAAACTCCAGAAAATAATATTTCCTGGAGTTTTTTTAATATGCTACAAACTTATAAGATTACAACTTGAGCCCTTGATACCTTTGAAATAGTATCTTCTGCTTATACACCAAAAGACTGAGATAATTTCATGGCTGGTCTAAAGTTTATATTAAGATAATGGATACCTTGCAAATTAATAAACTTATTCAGTTTCTAGAAAACTAATTCCTTCTTCAGCAGCCCAATCATAACGTCTAACAAATGGCTGCCAAGTTAGGCTTTCCCAATCAACTTCTGGGGCAGTTAGATATATTTTTTCGGCTTGGCTGATTGTCGTTATCTGCTTATCGTTTTTTATATCACCTCTATAGCGGTAAAGCTTTTGGGATCTTTTATTACGAGAAAACGTCGCTACAGTTTCAGGTACTTTAGTTACGGGATCTACTTTGATAATTTCATAATCTATTGGAGATTCTCCTCGAGAAGAGTCCTCTTCTTTTGTTGTTATTATCGTCCCATCTTCTAATATCTTATACTTATACTTATACTTATAATTATAATTATAATTATAGCTGTAACCCTTAGGCAAATGTACTGGTTTTAAACCTACATAAGGCGGAGCATCTGAAGTTTGTCCGTATGCATATAAAATTTCTTCTATTTCACCATTAACTAGATAAACCAATTCTGGGAATCCGTTTTTATCCAAATCATACAATGTATAATAGATAGGTGTGCCATCTGAAACACCAAAATAATGGTAATGACCTTCTCTTAGTAGCTCACCATCTCCATCAGGTCCTGGCATCAATTCAAATTTAAATGCTCGATAATTCTTTACATCATATGGCAACTCACCTATTTTTATATTGGTAATTTTACGTGTGGACTGCAAATTCCTTAAAGAAAAAGTATTGCTGAAATGATTCTCACTATCATCGGAACTATCAGATGTGTCATCATCAGAACTAGTTTCATCAGATTCATCTAATGGCTTGACGTCTTTGAGCTTTCTTTTACCACTGTTTGGTTTGTACTCTCCCTTAGCCATCAGACGCTCAAAGAAACGCTCACTGTCTAAGAATTTTCCTTCCAACTTCAGACCAGAGAAGCCCACTTCATAACCTAGGGTTAAGTCCGCAAAGAGAACAGCACGACCACTGGCTTTTTCTAATTTAGGCGAATCAAGATTTTTCTGAGTGACCTGAGCATTCAGTTCACCTTCTAACCCGAGGCCAACCGCAACATCAAAGGATGCTACAGATAGATTAAGGAATCCTGGTTTAAAGACTGCCATAGGCCCCTCTTTTATTTGACCATAAATGTTTAAGTCTAACTTATTGCTTAATTGAACATTTTGATCAAAGTAAGCTTTCTGATTTTTGACACCTAATTCAGCTGCTACATCAAAATTGCTTTCTGTACTAATATTAAACTTTCCTTCAGCATTGAGGAACACATAGATGTCTACGCTAACTACAACACCGTAATAAGATGAAAAATTGACCGTCACTAGTTTTACCTTGTCTTCAAAACTGGCTTCTTTCTTGAAATCAGTCGTCAACTTAAAGTTAAGAGACGGTTTTACAAAGACATGCGGAGAACGTCCTGGAGCCCAGTCAAGCTTAGCCTCGACCTTTCCGGTAACTTTCAAGCCAACATCAACACCTTTGATTTTCTTCTTCCATGTCTTTCTAGCAGCTGCAGAAGCAGAGACCGAGGCTCTATTACCGAGGTCATCTCCTTCATCTTCTTCTACACTCGTTCCTTCAGCAGGAGTAAAGGTTCCTCCATCAAGATCAAACTCTGTCTGTACATTAATCTCTTTGGCTACCTCTTCTAAAGTAGCCTTTGTGACAGTCAGAACGGTTTTCCCGTCAGCGATTTTTGAAGAAACCACTTTAAAAGCAAAACCTGTAGGATAATTTCCGCTTGCCGGCAGAACAATAACATCCCCTGATTTTAGTTTTTTCTCCTCAGGCAAGATGACCTGACCAGCCTTTTCATCAACCTGATAATCAACAACATCTAGTTGAACAACTGATGGATTGAGAACAACCTTGCCCATAGCATCTGAGTTATTACGTCCCGGAGAGAATTGACCAAGAATATTGTGAACTTGGAAATCATTATTTCCATTTGCAGTAATACTAGCTTCAAAATCCTTCCCATGAAGGGTATAGGTTTTTCCTCTAGTCAGGTGAACATAGAAATAACCATCACTATCCGTTTCAATCGTTTGAATTTCTTTACCATTCTCTTTCAGAGTAACGGTTCCAAATTCTATACCTCTGCCTGTTAGATTTGAAAAAGCGTGACCTGAAAGTAGAACTTCTTCTGCTGACCCTTGTTTTGGGCTATCAGAACTATTTCCTAATTCATCCCCTTGGCTATTTTTCTCCGAGGATGAAGTGTCAGGATTCCTTGATTGATTAGGATTCACTGGTGTTGATGGTTGGGTGCCAACAGAAGATCCAGTATCAGACACTGTCGGAACGGTTCCTGAATCTACAGATGTTACTGGTGAATCTGAATCCGGAACAGTTGGACTTGGAACTAAACCTGAAGCACCGCTATCCAAAGATGGAGTCAGAGTATCCACACTTGGTGACGGATTGGTGACTACTGCCCCATTGTTAGATGCTGTCGGAACAGTTCCTGAATCTACAGATGTCACTGGTGGATCTGAATCCGGAACAGTTGGACTTGGAACCACACCTGAAGCTCCACTATCCAAAGATGGAGTCAGAGTATCCATACTTGATGATGGATCGGTGACTACTGCCCCATTGTCAGACGCTGTCGGAACGGTTCCTGAATCTACAGATGTCCCTGGTGAATCTGCACTTGAAACTGTCGGACTTGAACCACTTCCATCTGAAGATGGAGATGGAATAGCTGTCCCTGGTGATGATTGACTACCAAGCGAAGACCCAGTATCAGACGGTGACGTCACAGTAATGGTATCTACCGGTGTCACTGGTGAATCTGAATTGAGCCCTGTACTTGCACTACTATCTGAAGACGAACTTGGATAGGCTGGCGTCCCAATATCAACTGGTGACGTGCTACCGTTCCCTGATATTCCTTGCGTATCCGTCTGACTTGGCATAGTAGATGAACCTACGTATGCCTCAGTAGCAGGATTGACAGAAGTTTGATTAGTCAGGCTAGATTTCTCTCCAAGAAGAGGATTTTCAACCGAGCGATAATAAACAGTCAGTCGAACTGGTACATCTTTATCAAAGAGCCGAACGCTCTGACTAAACTCAACAAGAGAAGCGACCAAAGTGTCAGCTGATACGAGTGCTGCACCGAAAGCACTGCCTGAAATCACTAAGAAAGTTAATAACAATCTTCTTGAGTAGCTATATCTCAATAAGATGAGACCAAGAAGAAGCACGATAAAACCAATAACTGAGAAAGTGATTATTTTTTCCCCTGTCTTAGGCAAAACTGCCACTTGCTCCTGCTTAATTTTTACCTTAAACTCTTGAGTTTGACCAGGCTGCAGGATTTCCGATGTAGGTAAAGGCCCATCAACTTTATAACCTTGCGGCAAATTTAACTGATAGTTAACATCGTTTATCTCTGAATTGCTTGAATTTCTTGCCTTGACTGACAATTGATTTTGACCATCGCCACTTAGTTCCGCACTAATCTGTTCATTAGCGAAAGCGATTCGGCCAGTTCCAAATATCATTGCTAAGAAAAACAAGATACTAAACAGTTTTTTCCTCATTTTACCTCCTATTTTATTTTATAGGGAAAGGCAGATTTCCCCAAATTTAAGTATAGTATGAGCCAACATATTTGTCAATATTATAATTTATTGATTATATTAATTATGTTTTTGTACAATAAAAGCAGCTCTTAAAAGCTGCTTTAGTATAATAATTTTGAATATAAAGTTTATTTTGATATTAGCTTTTTCATTGCTTATTATATTTTATACGCTGTTGTTTTCTATTTTAAAAACTACTTTAGTATAAGTTTTATTCCATTCCCTCTCCACCCAGGCACCACTCTTCATGCTCTTCCAAGCTGCTATCCGTCTGGATAGTGATTTTGGTGATGCCATAGGCTTGCAGTTCTTGACGCAGAGTAGTTTGAGTCTCAACCAAAAGATCTGGATTTTCAAGACAGATATGAATCATAGCAAATTTTTCCAAACCGTCTGTGGTCCAGACATTAAGCTGGGTAATAGCCTGAACGTTTTCAACCGCCAGAATTTCCTGATAAAGCTGGCTCAAATCAATATCGCTTGGGATGTGATCCAGAAAAATCTTGATGTTTTCCCAGAACTTAGGCAGGGCCTTACTGAGAATGAAGCCCGCAATGAGCAGGGAAAGCAGCGGGTCAAGAAAATACCAGTCGGTAAAGCGCAACACGATAGAGACTAGAATAACAGCCACCCAGCCCAGAATGTCCTCTAAGAAATGGAGACTGAGAATAGACTCATTATGACTGTGTCCATGACCATGGCCTACCACCTTACTGGCTGCTAGATTGACTATAATGGCAAAGATACCCAGCACCAGCATGCCGTCATAATTAACCTTTTCAGGCGCAAAGACCTTGGGTATATTTTCAATAATCACCAAGGTCGAGCCAACCAGCAAGATGACCGAGGTCAGCAGGGCTCCCAAAAGGCTGTATCGCTTGTAGCCCAGAGTGTATTTCTTGTCTTCTTTTTTATTAGAAATTTTTTCAAAAAGGGTGGAAAGTCCGATAGCCATCGCATCTCCTGTGTCGTGCACAGCGTCGGCTAGTACAGCGCTGGAATTGAACATGAAGCCAAAGATAAACTCAAGAATGGCAAAGGAAAAGTTTAACAGAAAGGCAATAGTCATATTTTTACTAGATTTCACGGCTGCCTCCTTTCAGTTTAGCAAAATTTATAGTATAATGTAATCAAAACGGAACACCTTGTTCAGTTTTCTTCATCTTTATTATCTCTTATTCTCAGAAAGGAAACAAGAAGCAATTGAGGGGCTTTGTCTGTTATTGAACAATCCTGCTCTTTTGTTCCGAAACGCTATGGACAGACGAGTCAAGAAATCACGCGCAGCTATTTACCAAGCTTTTATCAGCCTGCTGCATCAAAAAAGCTATGAAAGCATTACAGTGCAAGAAATCATCGACCTGGCAGACGTTGGCCGGTCGACTTTTTATGCCCATTTCGATACCAAGGAAGCCTTGCTAGAGGAGGTTTGCCAAGACCTCTTTCAGCATACCTTTCTTGAGCGCGACGACGGCAAGGATCTCTTTGAAGCAACCGCCCATATTTTCAAGCATTTCCAAAAGAATCAGGACAAGATTGCGACCTTGCTGCTTTCGAAAAATATCTATTTCACCAATCGCTTAAAGATTGAGCTGGAAAACTATCTCTTTCCGATGATTCAGGAACAGCTCCTGCGGAAAAAATCTCAGCTGCCAGAGCCCTTTCTAAGAAATTATGTGACTTCTACCTTTGTGGAGACGGTCAGCTGGTGGCTCCAGCAGAAGAAAACATTGCCAGAAACAGTTATCAGCCAGTATTTTCTGGATTTGATGGACTGATTTTATTTTGATATTTATATAGGAGGAAACTTAACTTTATGAAAAAGCAACATTCGAAATTTTTACTTCCAGGCATTCTGATGGTGGGGGTTGTCCTACGGGCGCCTTTTGCAGTGCTGCCCGTTGTTCTGGGCGATATTGCTAAGGGGCTGCAAGTTCCCGTCAACTCACTGGGACTGCTGACTAGCCTGCCCTTGATCATGTTTGCCCTCTGCTCAGCCTTTTCCCCACGCCTAGCTCAAAAGGTCGGTCTGGAAAAGCTCTTTACCATAGCCATGATTGTGCTGACCCTGGGCTCTTTTATTCGTATCTTTAACCTGCCTCTACTCTATGCAGGTACAATCATGCTAGGGGCTGCCATCGCTGTCTTAAATGTGCTCCTGCCTAATGTCATTCAGGCCAATCAGCCAGAAAAAATTGGATTTCTAACCACGCTTTATATCACTTCTATGGGACTGGCCATCTCAGTCATGTCTCCCTTGGCTGCGCCTATTGTCCGCTTAGCTGGCTGGAAAGGACTGATTCTCGTCCTGACCCTCATCTGCTTACTGGCTTGCTTGATTTGGCTTCCCAACAGCCGGCATAATCACCAACTGACTAGCAAAAGCCGCGAGCATCAAATGGGCTCCCTGCTAAAAAATCCTAGAGTATGGGCTCTGATTGTTTTCGGTGGCCTGCAGTCTTTACTCTTTTATACGGCTATCACTTGGCTGCCGACTCTTGGTCAGTTGGCAGGACTTTCCAATGATGCTACTGGATTCTTGGCCTCTATCTTTTCCTTTATCAGCCTTCCTTTGGCCATGACGATACCTAGTCTGACAACGCGTCTATCCGCTAAAAAACGCTTGGGGATGATTGCTCTCTTTTCTGCAACCGGTATGGTTGGTCTGGGTATGCTGCTGGTCAAGACAGATTCCTTTGTCTACTGGCTCATCCTCAATCTGCTAATCGGTATGTCCGTCAGCGCCCTCTTCCCCTACCTCATGGTTACTTTCTCGCTGAAAACCAGTACTCCTGAGCAAACCGCTCAGCTATCTGGCTTAGCCCAGACTGGTGGTTATATTCTGGCCGCCTTTGGACCTAGCCTCTTTGGATACAGCTTTGATTTATTCCATTCCTGGACTCCAGCCATCCTCATTCTCATTGGCTTGGCTGCCATCGTGACACTAACACTCTTTTACATTGAGAAGTTTGACAAGATATAGTAAAGACGAAAAAACGCTTAGAAATCCTAAGCGTTTTTGCAATAGTTGAGGCACTCTTCCAGGTCCACATCCCGCTCTAAGTGCTCTGGTGTCCAAGGAATCAAGATATCCGGTTCAACTCCCCTGTCATTCATGCCCTTTCCTTGATCAATTCTAGTGTCACGTGAAGTGGGAAACAGGAGCTCATAGTCACCAAAATCCTTCACGCAGCAATTGGAATAATCTAAAATTCCCATAGTCGGACGCCCTAGGACCGTAACTTTGGGCATCTTTTTCATAGTATCAACAAAATTATCACCTGAAGACCCACAGGTAACATCTGCTAGTACAAAGACTTTTTCAGGTCGAGCTAGGCCTAGGACGTCTGGCAGAAAGTTTTGATTGCTATCCTCATCGCCATAAAGGACATAACCTTTTCCCCGATTCTCTTCCAACTCTTTTAGAAATTCTTTGAGAATCTGGTGAGTTTCTGCTGACAAGTTTGGATCTTCTAGGATATTTTGCATCAGTTGCTGACGCAAATCAACATTTCTATCAGTGTAGAGAATCTCCATCCCATCATCGCTCGGCAAATCTAAGTCACTGAAAGCCTTCCCCTGAGGGAGAGTATATTTGAAAAGTGGATAATAAAGCGAGTCCGTCCCGCCATAATTGACTCGAACATCAATGATTAAATACTTGGCCTGCTCAATAGCTGCTTGACTGTCAGAATAAAGCTGAGTGATGGCTGCCTCATCCGTAAAATCTTCTAACTTAAGATAGACGATGTCCTCAGAAAGGCTGCGCCATTCAAACTGCGGTGGCTTCTTTGGGTGGGCAGTCGGCTGAACATGCAGTTGCTCTTCCTTGCCATTGCGTACCACCGTAACTTCTCCGGCATGCTCTACAAAGTAAGCCCACTCCTTGTGCTGTCGCTCTGGTGTGGAACTGACAAAATAAGCCTTGTGTTCTTGATACACCTGATGCAAAAGTTTTCTATCCAAGGCTAGAATCTGGTCGCCACATTTCAGCCCCGTATCACTATTTGCCTGCAGGACGTAGAGGCAGTCTTGGTAATATCTCAGTTTAAAGCCGGGCGGTTGCGTTTCCTTCAGCCCAAACCAAACATGGGACAAAATCCCAAAACTGGCTATATAACAATGCATCTGGTAGAGAAAGTCCTCTTGGCTCATCTGGTCTGTGATACGCGCTCGATATTCTTCGGGATTTGCACCCATGATGTCTTTCTTTGTTGAGGAATCCTCTCGCATAATTTCTACGACTTGCTCAAAAATCTCTGTTTTCTTCATCTTTTACTCCTTCTTCCAAGTGTCCTCATCATCCAGCAGGCCTCGCTTTGGCACTTTTGAGACATGACGATTGCCAGCCACATAAAAGCCTAAGGGCTCCTCCCGCCAGGCATCTGTGCAGGTCACGCCAATCTGCGAACGACTGGCAATCTGATTCGGAGTCAGGTCATGGGCTAATTGCAGACTGGAAGTCGCTAAACTCTGTCCATCAAAGCGCTTATCAATCCCAGCATACTTGGTTAGCTTGCCAGGACCATTAGCTAAAAGTCGGCCATCCGGTAGCTCCAAGGCTCGAATCAGTACGGCTTCGGCCACATTTTCAGCCTTGGTCACCAGATTCAGCATCTGATAACCATAAATCTGATAAACATACCAGTGACCTGCTGGCAGATACATGGATTCATTCTTAGGGGAGCGGCGCCCTCTAGCTGAATGACAGGCACTGTCCTGACTTCCTAGATAGGCTTCTGTTTCGACAATTCGGCCTAACTTCTGGCCATTTAGAATCAACTGCATACCTAGCAAAGCTCGCGCTGCTGCAACTGTGTCTGTCTCGATTAGTTTCTGAAAATCTCTTGATAACATAGGTTGATTATAGCATGATTTCTCCATTTACAGAGGAAAAGAAATGTTGCAAAAATGTTATTTTTCTCCTTCTCATGGACAAGAATTTTGTTACAAAACAATTACGCACTAAATAAGCGGAAAATCGTGAAAAAGCTTATAAAATCTATGTTTTGTCTACTTGTTTTGCATATATTTTGTAACATTTTTATTAACAGAGTATGTTATTTATGTATCAATCCGGTTTTTCATTGCTTCAAATGAAATATTTGTTTAATATTATACTAGAAGGAGGGGTAAGATGAAAAAATTATCTAAAATTTCTTTATTTTTATTACCACTAATTGCACTTTTCTTTTTAGCAGCTTGCGGAAATTCTGCGGATAAGAAGACTGAAGAAAGCTCAAGTTCCAGCTCAAGCGTATCTTCTTCATCTAAAGCTAAGACAAGCTCTAGTAGCACATCTGAAGAAAGCGGCAGTGCCAAAGTCAACGTAAACGGCGGAGATGCTAGCGTTAATGTAAATGGCGGAGACGAAAGCGGAGATGCTTCTGTTGAAACTAACGGAGACGGTAGTGCTAATGTACAAACTGACAACGCTGGTGTTAGCGTAAATGAAGATGGCGTTCATGTTCAAGGCGGCGGTGTTGATGTTAAGGTCGGTAGCGATGGATCTGTCAATATCCAAACACCTTAATTGAAAAATATATTTCGATTATTATAAATAATAAAAACCGAGTTTTGCTCGGTTTTTTGATTTTCTCCTGCGCATTTCAAAAAAACTTGTAAAACATTAAAAAGACTTGTAAAAACTTATTTGCTATGTTATACTCTATTTAGAAAAGCAAGGAGGGCCAAGTATGTACCAAGAACAACGCTTAGCTGAAATCTTAGAGCTCTTGGCTGAGAAAAAACAGCTGTCTGCCAAGGATATGATTGAGCATTTTCAGGTTTCTAAAGATACTATTCGGCGAGATTTTTCGATTTTGAGCGAGCGTAGACTTGTGCAGCGCACCCACGGAGGTATTATCCCGCTAGACACTAGCCGGCAAATCCCCTCCTTTAACGACCGCATCAACCAACTAAATCAAGAAAAAAAGGCTATTGCCCAGAAGGCCCATGACTTTCTCAAGCCGGGGCAGATTGCTTTCTTTGATGTCTCAACCATCGTTCTCCATCTGGCCCAGCGCATCAAGGAGCCTATGACAATCTACTCCCATTCTCTGGATAATGCAATCATGCTGAGCAGTCAGGACAAAGTGGACTTTCACCTCTTAGGCGGGAAATTTTATCCCAAAAACCGATTCTACTACGCGCTCAATGAAGCAGAGCTGCTGGAGCAAATTTCCTTTGACATTGCCTTTATCGGGGCAGCCAGTGTCTCTGATGGTCTAGTCAGCTTTGAAGACGAGGCTGATGCTCACCTTAAAAAACTGGCTTTGAAACACGCCAAGACTAAGATTCTGCTGGCCGAACAAGACAAGTGGCAGAAAGAATCTAAGTACATCCTGGGTCCTGTCAGCGACTTTGACTACTGGATTACGGACCAAGAGCCCAGCCCTGAAGTCCAAAAACTGCTTGGAGACAAGGTTAAAATAATTTATTAAATCGATCCATTAGACACAAAGGAGGAAGAGCTATGACAAACCAACCGATTCGCCTGATTATCAGCGACATTGACGGCACCATTTTGGATGACCAGCATCAAGTAGATCCTAAACTCAAGGACATGATTCCTCTGCTAAGCCGAGAAAAAATCCCTTTCGTTCTCGCTTCTGCTCGCTCTCCTCTAGGCATGGAGCCGATTGCCCGTGAGCTGGGACTGGGAGATAATCCGTTAGCCTGCTACAATGGCGCTCTGGTCATCAAGGGTGATCCGCAAGCTTACGAGACCATTATCGAGCACCCTTTGGACAAGAAAGAAATCCGCACTTTTCTAGAGCTGGTCAAGGCTGAATTTCCTAGCGTGTCCATCAATCTCTATTCCGGTAAGGATTGGATTGCTGACCGTCTGGATAAGTGGGTGCAGATAGAGGCAGCTATTACAGGTGAGCGACCGATGATTCAGAATGTTCTTCTGCCAGTGCTGGATGTGCTAATCCCTATCCATAAGCTACTTCTTATTGATGAAGCGCCTGTCATCCAGAAACTTCACGACTACCTACAGACCTTGGACTTTCCCAAGACGGCCTTCTATCTCTCTAAGGACAACTACATGGAAGTCACGGCCAAGCATGTCTCCAAGGAGCAAGCCTTATACGAAATTGCCCAGCACTATCAAGTGCCTCTAGAGCAGGTTATGACAATCGGAGACAACTTCAATGACCTTCCTATGCTCCGCCTGGCTGGACTTGGAGTCGCTATGGGCAATGCCCCCGAAGCAGTCAAAACCAAGGCAAAAGCCGTCACCAAAAGCAACAATGAGCACGGAGTTGCAGAAGCTGTAGAAAAGTATGTTTTGATATAACGCAAAAAATCTGCTCAAGGGCAGATTTTTTTATTGATGATAATCATAAGCCAGGCGAGGACTGCCGTCAGCCACATAAATAATGCCGCACTCCCTAAAGCCGTAGTTCAGGACAGCAGCCTGCATAGGCTGATTGTCCGCATGGGTATCGATTCGCAAGTAGGGAATCTGCTGGCAGCAAAAATCAAAGACCTGATGAGATAGGCCTCTAACTTGGCCATTTGAAGCGATGCGGTGAATGGTGCCGTAAGGCTCCACAAAATGCCAGGTTCCCTTTTCGATGAGCTGATAGGTCGGGTCTTCTCCAATGATAAAGGCAAAGGTGCCAACCGGCCGCCCTTCTTCCTCGACAACAAAGGAGTGGCCAGTCGCAATGTCATCCTCAATCAAGCTCGCGCTGGGATAGCCTCCATCCCACTGAGTCGGATTGCCTTGGTCTTTCATGAACTGACGAGCCACATCATAAATCTCCATAATGGCTGGGATATCTTCTATTTGGGACAAACGAATTTTCATCTTTCCTCCTTTATAAAAATAAGGCTGGAAAGTCCCAACCTTATTTGAATTCTTCTGGTTTGCCAGTATACTGAGACCATTCCTTGCTGAAGAAGCGGTCATTCATCTGGTAGTTTGGCGCCGGCTGTGGATTGGCTACAAAAGGATCAACCGCCTTGTCAAAGGCCAGCCAGCCATTCCAGCCCATATGAATAGTGTCCTGCATGAAGTAAGGCTTGTCGCCGTCCTTAGAAAAATCAGCAATGTTGGTAAAACCCTGACTTTCCAGCTGGTAGCGAATCTTGGCAACCGTCCGCTGGTACATTTCAGGACTGAGTCCTGTATACTCCATCCACTTAGAATTGACCGGTGGAATGATGAAGATGACATTAGTCTTTGACTTGGCGAACTGGTCCAGAACCAGCTGCAAGTCGTTGTACTCAGGAGATTTTTCATAAGATTGCTTGGTTTGAAAACCTCTGAGCTTGGCAACCTTGCCGGCCAGACGGGTCTTGTAAAATTGATTGTCTATGCCGAATTGATTGTTATTGGTCTTCTTCTTGGCCTCTGCTGTAGCAATCTCTTCCAAAGCCTGATAGGAGAAGGTGTCTGGCAAATCAGCCATATAAGGCAAAATTCGCTGGTCATAATTTTCATTATTGAGGGCAGCAAAGTTGCTAAAAAAAGCATCTTGGCGCTCATTAAGATGAGCCATCATCTCAATATGGCGCTCTTCAAAGCTGCTCAGCTTTTTACCTTCCGACAGCTTCTGGACGCTCTCTGCCATAGCAACATCTGGATAAAGCTGCAGGAGGCGCTGGGCTGCATATTGCGCCGCCGCATCTCCTTGCTGCTGAGACAGATAAGCCGTCAGCTGATCACTGTTGAAGTACTGCTGAAAGGCCGAAGCATCATAGCCAGTCTTGGTAAACCACTGGGGCGACACTACATAGACCGCCGTTTGCCCCTCCAGCTCAGAGGACATCTGCTGCATACCAAAGTACTGATTAAATGATGCTGCCCCGCGCTGGCCTAGAAAATAAGGCCGATAGGAGCGGTTGTATTTCTCGGCCAGCACTGCCGGATGCATGCTATCAAAGCGCAGCCATTCGCTAGAACCAAAGAAGGGAACAAAGCGCATCTTCTTATCGGTCAAGGCTGTCACCTTCTTGCTGCGGCTCTTGAAGTTTTCTGCTGTCAGGGTCACTGCCGAGCGCTTCTCTGCTTCTATATCATGCTTTTTATCAAGCGGATAGAAGAAAAAGAGCAGGGCAACCATGGCCATAGCGCAGAAAACAGGCCCCAGAATCAGCCAGAGTCGTTTAAGCATTGCGAAGCTCCGTTACGCCTTCAACGATTTTATTGGCTGTGTTCCAGTCATCGCGGCCAAACTCTGACACTGGCACGCGGATGTCAAAACGGTTTTCCAGCTCAACAATCAGCTCGACCGTTCCCATGCTGTCTAGGACACCAGCATCAAACAAATCCTCGTCCATCATATCTGACACATCTTCCATAAATAGTTCTTCAATAATTTCAATTACTTCTGCTTTTATATCCATTTTTCTTCCTCATTCATTTTTATTTTTTAAACCAAAGCTCATTTAAAAATCCAGAAAAGATTAAAAATGAGAACATAACCGCGTGAAAGGTCACCACAATCCCCAAAGCTTGAGTCCATTTATTGTCTGGCAGAGGCGGAAGCCCCTTAGCCTTGCGCTCTTTGTTTAGCGTTTTCTTCTTGCGCAGCCAGGCATCATTGACGACTAGCCCAGCTCCATGGAAGAGACCGTAGGCGATATAGTACCAAGTCACACCATGCCAGAAGCCCATAATCAGCATGTTAATCAGATAGGCCACACTAGAGGTCGTGTTGCGGTTTTTAAAGACCTTATTGCGCATCAGGACCATGACCAGCCGCATAAAGACAAAATCACGGAACCAAAAGGACAGACTCATGTGCCAGCGATTCCAAAATTCTTTCAAATCGCGTGAGAGAAAAGGCTTATCAAAGTTGATAGGGCTCTTGATTCCCATAAGATTGGAAATAGCTAGCGCAAACATCGAATAACCGGCAAAGTCAAAGAAGAGATCCAGACCAAAGACATACATAACGCCCAGAGTTCCTAGATTAAAGAAACCGCCGGTATAGAGAGCGTAGGTCTTGACATGCCCCAGCAAGAGATGTCCAAAGATATGGGCTAGGATAAACTTATAAAGGAAACCTAGCATGATATACTTGACAGACTTCTCTAGCATATCCAGCAGCTCATCGCGCTCAGGAATGTTCAAATAGTCTTCATTGAAACGCTTGAAACGATCAATGGGCCCACTCGAAAAGGTCGGCATGAAGAGCAGGAAACGCAGGAACTCCCAGAGTGTGAACTCTGTCAGAACCCCATCCCGCATCTCAATCATCATCCCTACCGAGCGAAAGGTCAGATAAGAAATCCCCAAAAAGCCAAAGAGAGACTGATGACCGCTGATTGCGGGCTCTACCTTAACAAGCACAAGCGGCAGAACCGCCAGCAAGGTATGCAGATAAAAGATCCACTTGCTGTCCCGCGACCGGCGATAGAGCTTGTATGAGTAAACCCAAACTATCTGCCAGATGACATAGCCTAACAAAGCACAAAGCTGCGCCAGACTGGGACCTGTCAGCATCAGGACGATAAAGACCAAGCTGACCAAGGCTTCATAAAGGGGGAAGCGTTTCTTAAAGAAAAGTCCAACAAAGATTGGCAGAACTGCTAGAACGATATAGACAAAGTAAACTGGATTGCCGTAGGGTTCCAAGTGAGGCAGCTGTTTTAAGAAATCCATCATCGCTTATTGACCTCGCTAATCAGCCCCTTAATGTCAATCTTGCCATTCGGGGTCAAAGGCAGGGTCTCTCGATAGAGGAACTTGGACGGCATCATGTAGGACATCATAATATCCTGCAGATCTTCCTTGATTGCCTTGGTAATATCAATTTCCCGCTCAAACTGCTCAGCCACACCGTCTTTGAGAATGACATAGGCCAGCAGATTTTGGACCTTGTGGTCCTTATTGTAGCGGGGCACAGCCACCGCAGACTCAACGTATTTCGATTTGTTCAGATTCTGAGACACATCCTCCAGCTCAATACGGAAACCATTAAACTTGATCTGGAAGTCCATCCGGCCGCCGTAAAGCAGCAGACCTTCATCTGTCATCGAGCCGACATCTCCTGTATGGTAGGCTGGCAGACCTTCAAATTCAAAGAAGGCCTCCGCTGTCTTCTCAGGATTATTCAGATAGCCTTTGGATACAGCTGGGCCGCAGACGATGATTTCTCCCTGCTGGCCATTCGGTACCTTCTGCCCTTCTTCGTCAATGACAAAGGTCGGAGAGTCCGCCTTGGTATAGCCAATCGGCAGGCGCTTGCAATTTTGCAGCATCTCATCTGTCACTGCTACTGCAGACAGGGCCACTGTTGCCTCAGTCGGACCGTAAGCATTGATAATGCGAGCTTGAGGGAATCGATCGCGCAGCTTCTGAGCTGTCTTGACTGTCAACTCCTCGCCGTCAAAGTAGAAATGCGTCAGCTGGGGCAGCTTCTGGCTGTTAAAGTCATCTGACAGCAAGGCCATATCCGCGAAGGAAGGCGTCGAAGTCCAGATAGCAATAGGCAGACTGAGAATCGTCTCAAACAGCTGCTTGAAATCCTGAGTCACTGCCGAAGGCAGGGCAAAAAGAGTCCCTCCCAAGGCTAAAGTCGGCGCCCAATACATGACCGACAAATCAAAAGAATAAGGAGGCTGAGCCAACATTTGAGGACGCTCCGGAGTCGCAAACTCCTTATCCGTAATCATCCAATTCGTAAAGCTGAGCAAATTATTGTGGGAAATCTGCACTCCCTTAGGTTTGCCAGTCGTTCCCGATGTGAAAATGATATAGTAGTTATCATCTCCCTGAACTGGATGGCTAAGCTCATAGGATGCTCCCTCTCTGAAAGCTGTCTGAACTTGCTCCGCACTGAAAATAGGAGCTGCCACATCTGCCAGTGGAAAATCATTGATGGCAATAATCAAGCTTGGCTCAGCAACTTCCACAATCGCTGCCACGCGCTCCAAGGCTGAGTGGCTGTCGATAGGAATGTAGGCATGACCAGACTTGGTCAAGGCCACAAAAGTAGCCAGCATTTCGTATTCCTGACCGCCAAAGACCACAACCGGAGACTTGTCAGGAAGTCCCAAACGGTCAATCTGAGCCGCCAACGAATCGGAATCCTTCTTTAAATCGCCATAAGTATGAACTTGACCTAAAATATCATAAACCGGAAAATCCGGCTGCACCTGAGCAAAATGCTCAATCGCTTCAATCATATCATGTATCACTTTATTTGACATTGTTTCCTACTCTCTCACATTAAAATTCATTATAGATAAAGCCGCCCTGACCCTGACCCAGGTAGCTAAAGAAATAAAGCAAGGCCAGAAAGATAACAAAATATAGTAGGGTTTGGCCTAAAAATTTATATAGGGTTTGATGTTTTTTCATTGATCTCTCTTATATTTTTAGTTAGACTTACACCATTTTACCATTTTATGGAAGATGTTTTCAACACAAAAGCTAAGGAAGATGTAAAGTTCTTGTAAGGAAGAAAGGTACTTTGATGTGCCTTATAAACAGCCATTAAAAGACTTTTTCAAAAAATATATAAAAATTTTATATATTTTGCTTGACTTTTTTCCTAAGAGGTTGTAGACTATATATAGAAAGATTATATATAAATATTTTACACAAGGAGGTGGTCCTATGTCTTTCCCCACATCATCGGCTTTGATTGAATTTCTCATCTTAGCCATCCTTGAAAAAGACGATTCCTACGGTTATGAAATCAGCCAGACAATCAAGCTGATTGCCAATATCAAAGAATCAACACTTTACCCTATTCTGAAGAAGCTGGAGCAAAATGACTGCCTCACGACTTATTCGCAGGAGTACCAAGGACGAAAACGAAAATACTATTCACTCACTGCCTACGGGCATGAACATCTACTCACTCTAAAAGAAGAGTGGCAAACTTATACTACGACCATCAGCGGTATCATAGAAGGGAGCATACGTCATGACAAGAACCGAGTATCTAGCTGAGCTAGAAAAATATCTAAAAAAACTGCCACGCAAGGACTATGAAGAAACTATGGATTACTTCACTGAGTACTTCGACGAGGTAGGCCCAGAGGGCGAGGCAGCCGCTATTGCTGATCTAGGCAGCCCTAAGGAAGCGGCCCATGAGATTATGTTGAATCTTTTGGACAAAAAAGTCGAGGAAGATAATCAAGACAGCAGTTCATCAAAAAACACTAAGAACATCGTCCAGATTGCTATCCTATCCATTTTGGCAGCACCCTTGGCTATTCCGCTCTTTATAGTAGCAGCACTTTTGATTATTATTTTCTTCCTCTTAATTTTTAACGTTATTATATTTATGGCTACGGGTGCCTTTGCCTTCTTTATTTTTGGCATCAGCCTGATCTGGGATACTCTAACCCTAGGACTGACGACATCTGTCCCAGCCCTCCTGTTCACCCTAGGTCTCAGTATCCTATCTCTGGGACTGTCAGGCATCTTCTACTCAGGCATTTCTCCTGTTGCTCAGTTTGGCAAGGCCGGCTTTGTCAAACTAGCTCAACTTTTCGCAAAGAAAGGAGCACGTCATGGCTAACATCAAATTGAAAAAACCTCTTTTATCTGCAGCTATTTTAGCCTGTCTCTTTGGTGGAGCCCTGACAACTATCGGCTCCACTACAGGCGGTGTCAACGACTTGGTCAATTCTGCCAAAAGCAAGGTAAAAGTAACGAAAAAAGAAGAAAGCTTCTCTGATCTTTCTTCCCTAAATATTAACTTAGTGGCTAGAAACCTCGTCATCAGCGAATCTCCTGATGACAAGGCTCACTTGACCTATTACCAAATCGACGGCAACTATAAGATTGATGGAGACGCGCTTAGAAAAATTACGACAAGTTCTGAAAACGGAAACTTAAACATCAAGGAAGAAGATGCAGGCTCCTTCCACATAAGCGCTGGCATCCGCTCCTTACTCAGCTTATTTGACCAAGAATCTCAAGGGAAGCGTACTGTGCAGCTTTCCCTGCCTAAGGGGACCAAGCTTGAGACATTCAGCGGCAGCTCGTCACTAGGAGATGTTACGCTGTCCAATCTATCAGCTAAAAATGCTGACTTCTCTCTCTCCAATGGCTCGTTGACTGTGAATGATAGCCAATTTGCATCTGGTAAATTTAAGAACTCTCTGGGAGAGATTGCCTTCAATAACAGTCAGATTAGCTCTGGAAAAATCATTGCTTCTTCGGGTACCATCACTCTGAGCAACAGCCAGTTCGCATCGGGCGAAATAGCAAACTCTCTAGGAGAGATCAACCTAAACTCGAGCAAAATCTCCGACAGCACTCTGAAAATCTCAAGCGGCTCACTGAATTCTGAACAGTTGGAATTAGCTGGTACAATCTCTATCACTGACCAACTGGGCGATATTAATCTGCATCTGGTTTCTGGCAGTTTGTCGCAGTTATCCTTTGATCTGAAAACGGATCTAGGTGAAATTGACATCCCTAGTGGTATGAGTGTAGAGCACTCCAAAGGCGATGAACTTGGCGACTCTGCCATCCGTAAAGTCGAAAATCCGACAACTACACTTTCTGCCAGCGCCCAAAGTGGCAGCATTAAGCTCAGCGAATAAATCATAGAAAAAAATATATACAATCAGGGAGTCCTCAGCGGCTCCCTTTTTTGATAAAAATTCCCGCAATGCCCTAAGATTGCTTTACAGGCCTTGGCCTTTGTGCTATGATATTCTATAAAAATTTATCATAAGGAGGTCCCTATGAAAAAACTCACACCTGGTATGCACATTCGGGTCGTCAGCCCCTCAGCGTCAATCGAACACATCGGTGGCTTTGAGGCCAATCTAACCGCCAAGGAGCGCTTGGAAAAGCTAGGATTTACCGTGTCTTTTTCGGAGCATTATCTGGAAAATGATATGTTAGATTCTGCCTCCATCGAAAGCCGGGTGGCAGACATCCATGCTGCCTTCGCAGATGACTCCGTTGATGCTATTCTGGCCACTATCGGCGGTTTCAACTGTAATGAGCTCCTGCCCTATCTGGACTTTGAGTTGATTGCTAGAAATCCTAAGATTTTCTGCGGCTACTCAGACACAACAGCCTTGCTCAACGCTATTTATAGCAAGACCGGTATGAAAACCTACATGGGACCGTCTTACTCTAGCTTTAAGATGGATGCCCTGCAGGACTATCAGACTGAGAGCTGGCTCAAGGCCGTCAGCCAGACTTCTTATGAATTGACTCCTAGTGAAAAATGGGGCGACAATGCTTGGTATTTGCCTGATGCGCCACTGACCTTCCATAAGACGGAGTGGAAAGTCTATCATCACGGACAAGCCCAAGCCACTGTTATCGGCGGTAATCTCTCCACCTTCTCACTTCTGCGTGGAACACCCTATGCCCCAACAGATGAAAACTATGTCCTCTTTGTTGAAGAGGCCGAAGAAGATGATTATGTGGAGTTTGACCGCAATCTAGCTGCCCTCCTTCAGGCCTATCCTAACCCGCAGGCCCTTCTCATCGGCCGCTTTCCAAAAGAATGTCAGATGACAGAGGAGTTGCTCCTTTATATCTTGGACAAACATCCAATTCTAAAGACGATTCCCGTCCTCTATGACTTGGACTTTGCTCATACTCAGCCACTCTTTACCATCACCATCGGTGCTCAAGTGACGGTGGATACGGAGAAGATGTTGATTAAGATAGATGAGTAAGACATATCATAATTATTGTGGAGGTAGTAAAATGTCAGCTCATAAATGGTTATTTTTTGACATTGGCTCTACTTTGATTGATGAAAAAGAAGCCTATCAAGATAGAATTAGGAGAGCAATTACAGGGACAAATATTAACTACGATATTTTTTATGCTCGTATGGTTGAACTGTTTAAAGAAGGCAAAAAGGGAGACTTGGAGACAATAAAAGAATTTAACTTAGAACGCCCCATTTGGAACTCTAATTTGGAGAAATTATACCCAGATGCCCAAGTGGTCTTAAAAGAATTGCACAACCGATATAAAATTGGAATCATCGCCAACCAACTACCTGGCCTAAAAGAACGTTTGAAAAAAATGGGACTATATCAATGGATTGATTTAGTTGTCTCTTCTGCAGAGTTCGGACTTTCCAAGCCTTCCCCTGCCATTTTCACTTTAGCTTTAGAGAAAGCTCATTGCCTTGCTCAACAAGCTGTTATGATTGGTGATCGAATAGACAATGATATCATACCTGCTAAAGCACTAGGAATGACAACTATCTGGTTAAAACAAGGTTTTAGTGCTTATTACCAACCCCAACGACTAGAAGAAAAACCTGATTTCACTATAGAAAATTTATCGTCTCTCTTAAGTCTTCTATAAAAGATTACTTTGCAGAAACATAGCTGCATCCCCGTCTTTTTCATAAATTAATAAGGCAGTTCAATTTGAACTGCCTTATTTTCTTATCGTCCACCAAAACCTCCTTGGCCGCCTGGGGCACCGCCGCCACCAGGTCCACCAGCGCCAGGTCCGTCTGCCGTGATTTCTGTTCGGCTTTCACCATTGACCGTGATGGTGCCGCCAGTGTAGGTAGCCGTTCCATCAAAGTCAAAGGCAGATACCGTAGAAGTAATATCCAAGTTTCCTCCTGACATAATGACATCGCCGTTGGAGTCGATAGCGTCTGTATCACCTTCACCGACCTCGACCTTGATATCGCCACCAGTAATCTTGATAAAGATATCAGCTCCAGTTACATCACTAGCTGCATTGATACCATCATCTGTCGCATAAAGGTCCAGCTTGCCTCCGTTAATGGTAACATTGGTTCCTTCCAGAGCTTCTACACTCTTGGAAACTGTAACCGTTCCACCATCAATCAAAGCGATATTGCTAGCGTGTAGACCATCATCACCAGCATTAATCGTGATAGTGCCTGACTGAATATAGAGATTTCCCAGAGAAGTATCTTCATCATTGTCCGCGTGGATAGCATCTTCTGTCGCTGTGATATCGATAGTAGCGTCCTTGATATTGATGGCTGAAGCTGCTGACAGACCATTCTTAGCTGCCTTGAGTGTATAGATACCACCTGTCACCCGCAAGGTCTGCTCAGACTTAATCGCTGTTTCATACTTGCCGTCAACTGTCAGACTTCCAGATCCCTTGAGAGTCAGGTCGGAGTTACTATAGATAGCTGCATCTGCATCCGTATTACTGTGATTTGATGAGTCTGAGATTGTGTTTTGGCTGCCGTCAGCCAGAGTTAGGCTTGTTTTACCCGCATTTTCTACTAGAATAGCTGCGTCTGTCCCGCTCATGGTTACGCCATTTAGGACGATTTGAACCTTGTCGCTATCACCTGCTTTGACAATAATCTGCACATTTTCACTCGTTCCGGAAACGACATAGGTCCCAGCTTCTGAGATTGTCACAGTAGAGCCAGAAACACTAGCACCGTCACCAGAAGTCTTAGCGCTAGAGCCACTCAGGTTGATGGTCGTCGCCTTGGACTCATCATAAGAAGCGTCTGAGTCCTCCGAGGCAAAGTAATCAGAAGTATTGGTCTTAGTCTGACTGGTGCTTGTAGCATTAGCAGCCTGGGTAGTGCTTGAAGTTGTAGAACTGCTGGCGTTTGAGCTGCAGGCTCCCAGCACTGCTGTCATCAAAACCAGTGGAATCATCAATTTAATTTTTTTAAGGGTTGATTTTGATTGTTTCATTTTTATTTTCCTATCTATTCTATTTACTGCTGATACAGTTTGCCTTTTTGTAGGCAAAGCCGTATTTGGAGAAAGAGCTTGGAGACAGCTGGTAGCGATCCATGATCTCGCTGAGCCATAACGGACAAGCTTCTGGAATCTTAACTTCCATGATGACGTGATTGGCTGGCAGGAGATGACCTCCATGGCGACCAGCCAAGAGACTCAAATCATAAGGACGGTAGGTCAGGTCGTGATCAAAGGTAATCCGAATCCGCTCGTCCTCAATCCCTTTCATCGAATAACGATTGTAGCCGATATACATCATAGGCTGAATATGACCAAAATGTTGAGTCAGCCAAGCCATTTCCTTATCTATCTGAAGGTCAGTCAGCTGACTGTAATCACCGTCCAGATAGGCTTCCGCTGTCAGCAAATCTGCTGCAAGCCGGCGTTTGGTGACCAGATTCTCCGTCTTTTTCTTAATTTCCAAAAAGACTTGACTATCCTCAGCCGGATGCTCTTGATAGGTTCGCAAACGAACTTTCTCATCAAAGCAAGGATTTTCCAAAGACTCACGAATGAGCTGATAAGACGGCGTATCGTAGTAGAGATTGTTAATGGTCGAATAAGCTCGCTCATCCTCCACCAGATAGCCTTCAAACTCTAGTAATAAATCCAATAAGGTTTCCTTGGAAATGATGTATTTGGTTTCAAAGCGCTGAAAATGATTTTGAAAAAATTTTTCTGTCATGGGCTTCTCCCCTCTCTATCTTTCTTGAATGTAATGCAATTTTAAAGATGAAAACTTAAAAGAAAGATAAAGAAAACTTAAAGAAAACAAAACATCTCCCTTTTCAGGAGATGTTGATTAGATAAAAAGTAAAAGAATTACAGATAGACTTTTCATCTACATTTTTACAAATTCATAAAAGTACGAGCCCTAAGCTAACTGTTTTTTATCTGTTCGATAGACCAGAGTACCAAGTGCCATGAAAAGAACTAAAACAAAAGCAAGGAAGAGCACCTGACTACCAATTTGGCCGTTCATGGAAATCGTTTGGCGTAAGCCCGATACAGAATAGCTCATTGGCAGCCAAGGGTTGATAACTTGGAAAATCTTACTAGTCAGCTCCAGCGGATAGGTTCCTGCACTAGAAGCCAGCTGTAAGAGCAAAAGAATCAGAGAAGCAAAGGCGCCGAGCTTGCTATCCCAAGTAACCAAAGCTGTCACAAGAGCCATAAAGGTCATGCTGGCTAGGACAATCAAACCAAGGGTTGCCCACTCATGGTTTGCAGATAGGCCTATCAAGTGCACAGCACCATAGACCAAAACACCCGCTACGACAGAAATGACTCCATTTACCTCTATACGAGCCTTCAGCCAATCTCGTTTCGTCTTAGGGGCTTGACCCGATGGAAGTGTGCTAAAGATGATATTGGTTGAAATAGCCGCCACAAATAAAGCTACTGAAATCATATATGGCGCCATCCCAATTCCGTTTTTTTCTACCCTATTCTCATCTGTCTTGCTCAGCGTCAGAGGATCTGCTAGAGTTTTTGCATTGTCGTCCTTGGTTGAAACAGCCGACAATTTATCGCCTGCATCTGAGAGGCCATTAGACAAATTGCTCGTTCCCTCAGTAAGTTTGGAGAGATTATCTGTTAAAGCACTGCTGCCATCAGCCAGCTTTTCTGTACCGCTCGCTAATTGATTGGTTCCATCTGCTAATTTCCCGAAACTAGAGGTCAATTCTGGCGATTTATCTGTTAATTGGGCTGCCCCGTTTGCTAATTTTGTTGTATTTGCTAACAAATCAGGATTCTTACTTGCCAAAGCTGATGTCCCCTCAGATAGCTGACCGACTGCATTGGTATAACTTGTCACCCCTTGTTCCAATTGTGTCGCGCCAGTCGTTAATTTTTCATTTAAGGTATCTACACCTGCGACTAGTTGATTGGCTCCTCCGCTTGCTGAACCGAGGCTAGTACTCACTGTTGATAAGCCATTATAAAGGCCATTGATCATGCTAGATGCCTGTGGCAGAACTTGATTTGATGCACTTTCTAACTGACTTAGTTTTGTTTGACTAGCGCCTTTTATCGTTTCAAGAGAAGCCCTCATCGTATCGATTTCTGATAAAATCGTCTGAGCAGATTGATCACTTCCTGCTTGACTAGCACTGACTGCTGCATCAATCTCTGCCTTAGCCTCACTAGAAAGTCCTTGATAAGCACTCGTCCCTTGGACCCTTGCCAAAGCTGCGGCCCTGGCATCTTGATTATTATTGATAATGGCCCGAGCGGATGCTGCTATGCTAGTCAGTGCAGCTTCAATGCTGTCCGTAGAAACTTCTGTATCACTTGCTGCAGCTTGAATACTAGCATTCAACTGTGTCAAACCATTTGCTAAATCACTCACATTTTGCTGGTTGTTAGCTAAGGTGGTATCTACCGAGGACTTTAATGTGGCCAAGCCAGTATTCAGATTTGTCACACCTGTTGATAAGGCCTGAACTCCATCTCCTGACTGGGTGAGCTGCTGGACTCCACCCAATAAGTCTGCTGATCGACCCGACAGCTGATTTGCACCTGCGGCCACAGTACTTACACCATTAGCATAAGTGTTTATTCCATTTGACAAACTACCAAGTCCAGACGATACTTGTGCAACACTCCCAGTATAAGTCTGTAGTCCTGTGTTAAATTGAGCTGCACCGGACGATAATTTGCTCGTGGCTTGATTCAGAGTTCTTAAGTTATCTGCAATTGTCTGACTGCCTGAACCTAGTTGTTGACTGCCGGATGCTAATTGCTGAGCACCATCGGATGCCTTCACCAAGCCAGTTTTTAGATCTCCCATATTCTTAAATATGACGCTTGTATAAGTATCCGTCACATTTTGCGCCACCGTCTGCTTCAAAGAAGCCATAGCTGAATCACTCATCTTACCAGCAATAAAACTTTGTCCGCTAGACGTTTGATAGTCAATCTTCATTTGCTGAGGATTATCGGTCAAAATACTGGCTGCACGTTCAGATAAATCACTTGGAAGCGTCACAACCATGTAGTAATCACCCTTTTCCAGACCATTTTGAGCATCTTCTTTACTGACGAAGTGAAAATCCAGATTTTTATTTTCCTTGAGGCTGGAAACAACATCCTCGCCTATAGACAAGGTCTTGTCACTAGCAGTTACAGCTTTATCCTGATTGACGACCGCCACTGGCAAGTCCGATACCTTTCCATACGGATCCCACATGGAGCTCAGGAAAATAACATTATACAAGGCAGGAATCAAAGAGACTCCTAACATCACAATGATAAAAGTCGGCTTTTTTAAAATAGCTTTCCATTCTTTTAACATATCTACCTCCTAAAATTATACACAGTGTCCAAATTTCAATAAAATTGATTATACACCAATCAAAAATTAATACAAGCTTATTCTTTAAAAATTGGACACCGTGTCTAATTTTGTTTAAAAAGATTGTAGGAAGCGGAATAAGTTGGTTCTACTGTATTCAAGCTTTCAATCATGTAGATAAAAATTTTTTCCACCAGTAAGTACACAGAAAATCAGCTTTATATTAGAATGATAAGCGAGGTAAATGGAGTCAAGTATCGAGCTTTTAACTTGATGATAGGGTTCCATGTGAAACACTGCTGTCAGCCGATGGTTCAGGAGCAAAAAATAAGCACCGAACAAGCGCATGCCTTTTTAGCAGGTGTAGTTGATATTTCTCAAGCATCAAGGCTACAAAACAAATACATTCTATACTCTTATAAAAATGAACAAATTTCTATTATCTTCTCACAGGAAGGCGAGCTACTTTACGTAACTCCTGACCCTGATTACCTCTACTTCAAATAATGTTCATAACAAAAGCCGAGACTTTACTTTAAGCCTCGGCTTTATTATTTTACCAGTCGACTAAGCCTAATCAGATAAAATTTTGACTATCTATGCTTAATTCCGGAATTTAACTCTTTTCCACTGGAAAAACATTTGATATAATAGTACACGGAGAAAAAGAAAAAGTAGTTTGCTATGATGGCCATTAGCTTGAAGAGCAGACTGAGGCTTAGCCTCAAAGGGAGATTTTATGTTAGAAAGCAATAAACGCCGAAAAACCAAGGCTATTATTGAAAGAGCCATGGTTTCACTACTGCATAAGCAGTCCTTCGACCATATCACTACTGTCCAGCTAGCTCAAGCTGCTGGCATCAGCCGTAGTAGTTTTTATACTCACTACAAGGACAAGTACGACATGATTGAACGTTATCAGCAAAACCTCTTTCATCAGTTGGGATATATTTTTGAGAATAATCAAGAAGATATTCAAACTGCGATTACAGAGGTCTTTCAGTTCCTCCAGCTAGAGCCACTCTTGGCCGCCCTTTTAACAGAAAACGGCACGAAAGAGATTCAAAATTTCCTGCGCCATAAGCTGCAGGTGATGCTGGCGGATAGTCTGCAGGACCGTTTTAGTAGACGTGTTTACAATCATTTTGAAAAAGAATACAGCAGAGTCTTTCTCGCTAATGCCTTCTTTGGTGTCTGCCAAATGTGGATTGCTAGAGGAAAAAAAGAAAGTCCTGAACAAATAGCAGAATTTCTTTTGAAAATGCTGTAAGAAGCTGCTCTAATTCATTGAATTACAGCTCTTCTAATATTTTGAAAAATTAAACAGGGTGTACAAAACCTCTTTTGGTTCTGTACACCCTATTTTTATTGCATTATAGTTTCATAGCCAGCATATTGACCGTCATACCAGCTGCTGTTCCCATCAGAGCGATGGTGTCCCCTTCCTTGACTAGATTGCGCTCCAGAGCATAGCAGAGAGAGAAGGGCACTGCTACTGACACCATATTACCATAGTCTTGCACAATATTAAGGTATTTATCATCAGGAATACCCAAGCTGCGCATGACCATTGGCAGAGCCCGACTCGCCTGATGCGGAATGATATAATCCAAGTCAGATAGGCTGAGACCACTCTTTTCCTTAAACTCTTTAAACATTTCCGGAATTTTTCTGGCAGAGAGCAAGAGTATCTTCTTACCATTCATGTCAAACATGTAGTGAGTCTTGGTAGCGTCCGAATACTCCTTAGGCTGAAACGATGTCAATCCACCGCGAATCTCTGTATCATGAGCTCCTTCAGACCAGGTCCGCTGCAAGCTGGAGATGACCCCTCTTTCTTCCTCTGTTGCTTCAAAAATCAAAGCTGCCGCCCCGTCACTGAACAACTCAAAACTTTCCTTCTGATTAGGATTGAGGCCTAGGCTTCCAACCTCACTGGACACGATGAGAATCCTATGATACTCACCAGCCTCCAACAAATGAGACATGAGACTCAAAGCCGAGATAAAGCTGGTGCAAGTCGTATTGATATCCATGGCTGGAATGGACAAGCCCTTGGCTACCAACTCATGAATCAGGGCCGCAGTGCAGGGAATAGGCTGAACGCCCACCGCACTGGCTGACACGATACAATCGATGTCTTTGATTGTCAAACCCGCTTGCTCTAGGGCTTTTTCAATCGCCTTAACCGCCATGGAAAGCTGGGTTTCTTCATTTTCCACCACTCGATAACGGGTCTGATCCTTAAAAGTCACAGTATTTCTAGGTAGATGCGTACCATAACCAACAATCTTTATATGATTCTTTACTGCTGTCATATTAAACTCCTTCTTGTCAGACTTGGGGCTGCTCAATAGCTAGGTAAACTGCCAAAGCGCTTCAGCCTCTGATTCATATGTTTTTCCACTTGGAGCATTCTTAAGTCCGATAGATACGTTTCAACTTACGGCTTCTGTCCCGCTGGTAATCTTCAAAAGAAATAGCCGGTATAAGAAAGTCTTTATCAGTCGCCAAGTTCTGAAACTGCTGGACAAGCTCGTCTTCTCGCTGCTGACTACGATGTTCGATAGCAATGGTCAGCGAATAGTCCTTTTTCTGAGCTACCTGATATTCTCCAATCCCATCCACTAAGAGCAGACAACGGCGAATAAAGTCTGGAAAGACCTCCACCGACTGACCTGCAGCATTTTCAAAAATGAAAATATCATCTGAGCGCCCCTCGATCCTGTCAATCCGTGTAAAGATCGAACCACAGGAGCAAGGTTCAGGATTTTCCACCAAGATATCATTCAGCTCATATTGAAAAATTGGCTGAGAAGTCCGCTTGAAATCCGTAATTATTGGATAAAAGCGCCTATCATCCAAGTAGTGCTTATCTACATGGACAATATCTTCGTTTAGATGAAGATTCCCATGGACACAAGTGCAAGCTAGAAAGCCCTCGGTCGCTTGGTAGACCTGGTCCACCTTTTTCAGACCAAATCCTGCTTGAATCCTCTGCTGATCCGGCTCTTCCAAAATTTCTGCCACTGATACGACTTTGCTAGGAGCAATCTGCAAATTCCCTGCCTGGACTTGTTTAGCTAGCTCCAAGAGCATTGATGCTGGCGCTACCAAAATCGTTGGCTGGTAAGCATTCAAACGCTCTACATGCTCTTCGGCTCCCTGAAAAGTATCAAAGTACTCCAGAGAAATCAAGCCTGAATTGACAGTCTGATAGAGCTGGTTGTCTGCCCGAAGAAAGAAGGCGATTTTATGTCCAAAGAGTTTGCCTTTAGGCAGCATCTTGGCCAAGATGGCTGCCGCCCACATACTGCGCTCCTTTTCAGTGGTAACAAATAAACCTCGGTGACCAGATGTCCCCGAAGACAAGCCGACAGCAATTTCTCCTATCATGGGGCTGAAATCACGTGTCCGCTCGCTCTCCAGAGCCAAGGCTAGTAACTCATCACGATCCAGCCCCTGAGTATTGAGCTCATTGAAATGCTCCATCATAAAGGCCTTATTCATCTTAAAATCTGCTGGAATACCTGATTTAAAATAAGGTGATTCCTGCTGCAGAAATTCCCGATAGGCTGCTAAAGCCTTGATTTGATAGCATTCCAAGGCCTGTCGATCCTTAAATCGATACCCCCAGCGCATGACGCTAAAGGTTTTTAGAAATGTTCCTAGTTTCATACAAAATCTGCTCCGCTCTCTCAGCCGGATCATGACTGACTAGCACCTGATAGCCAACAGCAAGTAACTGCCGAAGCAAGGCCACACCGGCCATGTATTCTTCCTTGCTATCTTGGATCAGTGACGGCAAGAAACGCATCTGCTCCGTATAAGACAACAGATCCACGCCCCAGCACAAATCAGCCCCGATAAACAGATGATAATCAGGTAAAAAGAGACAAGCTTGACCAGCAGCATGTCCATCAACTGAAGCCAGATATATGCTGCCATCCCCAAACAAGTCAACTGTCTTGCGATAGAGGAATGCTGCTTGCACCTGCTGAGGTTCCACTACTTCCAACCGACTCTCAAAATCCTGCGGAAGAAATTCCTTGAAAATCAAATCCTTAAGCTTGGCATGCTGATACGTTTTGAAAACGGTCTTGGTCAGAATGAAGCGGGCCTTGGGAAAGAAAGCGGCTCCGCCGATGTGATCTGGATGCAAGTGCGACAAGATGACATAAGAAATATCTTCTGGCGCAATTCCTTTTTGCTCAAGCAGACGATCTACACGCTCCTCTTCTGGCATATCAACAGGCGTTCCCAGACCATAAAGCCAGTATTTAAAATTGGGCTTCAGAATAGCTGGAGAATAGCCAGTGTCGTAGAGAATATAGCCTTTCTCACGATGCTTCAAGAGGAAAACACCAGCTGGAAAAATCATTTTTTTCTTGGCAACTCCCTTAAACATTTGCTGCAAGTGACTGCTGCAGCGTCCAGGCTGAAGATACTCAATTTTCTCGATAATGTTGGACATATTTTGCAATCCCTTCACTGATTGTCAACTTGGGTTGATAGCCCAAATCTCTTACTGCTGCTGATATATCCAGCGTTTGACTGTAACGCATTAAGTAATAAGTGTAAAGAGTCAGAGGAGGCTCTTTTTCAATGTTAAAAAAGCGATAAAAGCTTTCAAATCCCTGTGCCAGAAGACCTAGAAAAGCAGCAGGAAACTTAACATAACGTTTACGAACTTGTAAACCATCTAAAGCTTCATCCAGCATATCCTTGAAACTACGGGATTCTCCGTTGGTAATGTTGTAAACTTGTCCTTGCGCTTCTGGAATTTCCAAAGCCAGACGAACAGCCAAGGCCACATTTTCCACACAGGTCATGTCCATCATTTGCTGGCCATTTCTGATGAGTGGAATTGCCAATTTTTGGCTCAAGCGCAGAATCCTAGGAAAGATACTGGTATCTCCAATACCAAAAAGCCCTCTAGGACGCAAGATAACCGATGGAACTTGAGGATAACTTCCGACAATCCGCTCAGCCATGAGCTTGCTTTTGATATAGAAATTCAGCTCATTCTCCTGAGGAGCAGCCTCTTCTTTGATAGCGAGTTGATCACGCGCCGCAGCATAAACACTTGGGGAGGAAATATAGACCAGTCTTTGCACTCCAAAATGTCGGCAAGCTTCCATAACCAGCTTGGTTCCTACTACATTAGTCTGATAAAACTGCTCCCAGGGTCCCCAAATCGTTGAAAGAGCACCAGCATGCACCACTGCATCCACTCCTTCGCAGGCTGCAAAAATTTCTTCTTCTCTGGTAAAATCACCAGCAAAAAACTCTACTAAAGGACCCTCTAACTGCCGACCAGCCTTCAGATTACGACCAAAAGCCCGCACCTGATAGCCTTGTTCAGCTAGCTCTTCTACAACATACTTTCCTAGAAAGCCAGTCGCACCTGTCACTAGAACCTTCATCGCTACTCCTTTCATACAATTTTCTGTTTCTGTCTTGTCCCCATTATACACCATTTCAGCAAATCTTCCGTAAAAAAGCTGGAAAAAATCTTTACAGAGTGTCTCACCTGATTGGATAGGAGCAGAAAGAAATCAGATAATTTTCCAAAACAAAGGTCTCCTTTTCCTTGCTCTTAGTTATAAAAAATTGAGCAAACTCAAGCTTTCGTCAACCTTTTTAGTTAAAATCAGCTTTATTAGTTCACTGAGAATATTAAAAAAGAAGCCGGGAAACCGACTTCTGAACAAATACAAATTAAAGCATTTTGTTGTAGAATTCAACGATAAGTGCTTCGTTGATTTCTGGGTTGATTTCATCGCGCTCTGGAAGGCGAGTCAATGAACCTTCTAATTTTTCAGCATCGAATGATACGAATGCTGGACGTCCAAGAGTTGCTTCAACAGCTTCAAGGATTGCAGGCACTTTCAATGATTTCTCGCGAACTGAGATCACTTGACCTGGAGTTACGCGGTATGATGGGATATCAACGCGTTTGCCGTCAACAAGGATGTGCCCATGGTTTACGAATTGACGAGCTTGACGACGAGTAGTCGCAAGACCAAGACGGTAAACAACGTTATCCAAGCGACGCTCCAAGAGAAGCATGAAGTTGAAACCAAGGATTCCTTCTTTGATTTTTGAAGCTTGAACAAACAAGTTACGGAATTGTTTTTCACCTACACCGTAAGTGAAACGAAGTTTTTGTTTTTCAGCCAATTGTAAACCGTATTCTGACAATTTGCTGCGGTTGTTTGGTCCATGTTGACCAGGTACATAGTTACGGCGAGCCAATTCTTTACCTGTACCAGTAAGAGAAAGACCCAAACGACGAGCTTGTTTCCAAGATGGTCCTGTATAACGTGACATAAAAATGTCCTCCTGTAAAATATTTTTGAGGAAATAGTCACTTAGAAAGCCCTGATTCGTGCAGAACATTTTCGCCCAAACAGCTAAGGCTACTTTTATAGCTGATGTTCTGTTGACGAGCTCCATGCTTTCCTGCTGCTATTTCACACAAAGGCTATTGTACCATGAATAAAGTCAAAAGTAAAGGGCCTCAGACAAAAAATCAAGCCAAAAGGCTTGATTAAAGTTGTTTCTTTAAAGCAAAGGAATTCCAACAGTTGCTTCACACTCCCAAAATCCTCAAAATCTCCTGCTTATATCGCAGCTTCTGCAATTCCTTATCCTCACTGTCTGACCAAGTCAGTTGGAGATCTGTAACGACTTCTCCAGGCCGATTTTTCAGAATATAGATATGGTCGCTGAGAGCCAGAGCTTCCTCGATGCTATGAGTAATGAGAAGGGTCGTCAGACCCAGCCTGCGATGAATATCCAGATACCAAGCGTGCAGCTCCATCTTAGTCAGCTCATCCAAGGCACTAAAGGCCTCGTCTAGAAGAAATAGCTTGTGACCGAACATATAGGTCCGTAGCAGAGCCACGCGCTGCCGCATCCCCCCACTCAGCTCATGTGGATACTTGTCTGCTACATCAAAGAGCCCGAACTCTTTCAAAATCTGAGTTGCCTGCTCCGTCGCTTCCTTTTTTGATACTTTTCGGATTAGCAGGGGCAAGATGACATTGCCCAGCACTGTCTTGTGCTCCAGCAGCAAGTCCTTCTGCAGCATATAACTCACCCGGCCCTTGGGATTTTCCTGCCCGTCTAGGACAATCCTGCCCGATTGGACCTCCAAAATCCCAGCAATCAGATTAAAGAGGGTCGTTTTCCCGACTCCGCTAGGTCCCAAAATCGCTACGACCTGACCTGCTTCTACCTGTAGGCTGATATCTTTCAAAATCTGCTGCTCATCATAAGCATAGCTTACATTTTCAAGTTTAATTTCTGTCATTATTTTATATAGTCGTTGCTAAATCCCTTGTCACTCAAGTCATTGTCCACGATACCCTTATCCTTGGCCCATTTGTAAAAGGCATTCCAACGGCTAGCCTCAAACTGACCCCACTTGTCCTTATCTGATGCATATTGCTCGGACAAATATTTTTGAGAAGCCAAGACAAAGTCGCGCTTGTTTTTCAATTCCGGCGCATGCTTGATTAAAATATCCGCTGCTTCTTCAGGGTGCTCCATGGCATATTGATAGCCCTTCTTGATAGCCTGCAGGACCTTTTTCGCCTCGTCCGGATTCTTCTTGAGATAGTCATTATTGGCAATGATCACTGGAGAATAATAGTCAAACTCCTTGACATAGTCCTTCATGTAAAAGAAATTAGTGTCCATGCCTTGCGTCTCTGCCATGATGCCGTCCCAGCCATGATAAATCCAGGCCGCATCAAACAAACCATTTTCAATCGGCGTAATAGAGTTAGAATCGTTGTTAGGAACTTTTTCCACTTCATCAAACTGGCCGCCTTGGCTTTCAACCAAAGTTTTGAGCATGCCTAGCTCCACTGGATCATTCCAAGTGCCGTATTTCTTGCCAGCTAGGTCCTTAGGTCCAGTAATCCCTGAAGACTTCTTGGAAATAATGCCCGAAGTATTATGCTCTACAATGGCTGCAACGGCTGTGATTTCTGCGCCCTTATCCAATTTTTTAGCCATGGAGTCCTGGAAATAAATGCCAAAAGGTGCCTTGCCGTTGATAATCAAATCCGAACTGCTATCTTCAGGCGGCAACTTGATATCCACATCCACGCCTGCTTCCTTGAAGTAGCCCTTTTCTTGAGCCACATAAAGGCCGGTATGGTTGGTGTTAGGTGACCAGTCTAGGATAAAATCAATCTTTTTATCCTTCTTAGCTGACTCCGAGCCTGACTGACTGCAAGCCGCTAGACCAAAGATAGACACGGCAGCTAAACCTGCCAGCAACACTTTATAACTTTTTTTCATCATTATCCTCTTTTCTTTCTTTGGAAAATGGCAGAGCTGAGCTCCTATTTCCACTTAATGACATATTTTTCACTGACAGCCACCAGCTTCATCCCCAGAAGACTGATAACCGAAACCAATATGATAATGGCAAACATGGTGTCGTACTGGAAAAGTTTCTTAGACTGGATCATATAAACACCCAAGCCTTCAAAACCGCCCAGCCATTCAGAAACCACAGTCGTGATGAAGGCATAGGAAACACTGACGCGCAAGCCCGCATAGAAATAAGGCAAACTAGCTGGAATCTTAAAATGCCAGAGAATCTGCCAGCGATTGGCCTGCATAAGCTCAAAGAGAGTCAGAGTATCCCGATCACAATGCCGAAAACCATCCAGAATACTGACGATAATCGGAAAAGTCGTCGTCAGAATAATCAGCACAATCTTGGGCAAAATCCCATAACCCAGCCAGAGAACCAGAATTGGCGCCAAAGCAATGGTCGGAATCGTCTGCACCACGACCATCATGGGGTAGATTAGATCATTGAGCCAGCTCATGCTGTCCATGAGTATAGCTAGTATACAGGCCAAGATGACGCCCAAGACTAAACCCAGCAAGGCTACTTTTAAGGTCGCCCAGCTATGACTTGCTAGAAATCCAGCATCTCTGATAAAGGCCTGACCGATTTCCAGAGGCGTCGGCAGGATAAACTTGGGCAAGAGCTTGAGCCAGCCCATGACCTGCCAGATGACAAGTACACCCAACATACCTAAGAAACCGATTTGCTGTCGCATCAGCCTTTGTAGTGCTTTCATTAGAACAATTTTCCTCCCTTCCTGCATTTTAGCGCTGCAATTTTTCAAGATATCACCATTCGATAAAGATGATAAAAGAAAAGGCCTTTTCCGTATATGGAAAAGGCGCACAAATACCACATTTTTCGGTATGTTTCCTACGCTGGCATTACCCAGATCAGGTGCGGTCGAAGCTTACACTTCCTCTCAGACTGTACACAGACTCCCATATATAGGACTATGATAGCGCAATCATCAGCAAATGTCAAGGTTGGAGCTTGGACTCACTCCTTTTCAACGATAAGTAAAGCAAACGATCATCAATCAGTCAAACTTTCCTTTCGCAGCCAGCAAAGTCTCCATAGCCCTGATATTCTCTGTCTCGCTTGTGGATAAGATGGTTTCAAAGCCCAATTCAGCTGCCGTATCTAAGTTAGCCTGAATATCATCAATGAAGACGGATTCTACTGGATTCAGATTATATTTTTTCAACAGCTTTTGGTAAATCTCTGCTTCTGGCTTGACGACACCGACCTCTGAGGAAAGGATATAGCCCGACAGCAGTGGGTAAATGGGCAACAAACCAGCTTTTTCAATATGATAAAAAATCTCACAAGTGGTTGACAAGATATAGATTCGATAACCTTGATCAGACCATAGCCGAATCCTTTCCTGTAAACCACTGTAAACATGCACAACCTCATACCAGTGATAGAGGATATTCTTAACGGCAGAATGATAGGAGACGTCCAACTGAGCCAGGACTTCCTCACAAGCTTCTTTCAAACTCCGCTCTCCCCTGTCCGTCTGATGCCAGACACCCGACTCAAAAATGACCTGCCTAAGAACCTGCTGCCGCTCTTTCTCAGGTTCAAAATATGTCAAGATTTTCTCAGAATTCCATTCAATCAGAACATTGCCCAAATCAAAAACCAAATTTTTAATCATGATGACCACCTGTTTTCTTTGCTTATCATCCTCTATATAAGTCGATTTGACTGAGGAATTGCTTCAAATATAAGTAAAAAGGCCCACTGGACCTTTCTATTCATCAAAATAACGGATGAGGTTCTTTTCTGTCAAAATGTCAGAATAAGTATAAGACTCTACATAGGTATTGGAAATTTCTCCTGGCTGACCGCCTTCATTGGAATATTCCACGATAAACAAAGACGGATAAACTTCAATCAGACGGCCTTGCTTGCTTTTTTGGCGCTTACGGCCGTTTTCCAGCGTCATCTCGACGATTTGTCCTTCATGCGCCTTGATATCTTCTTTGATTTTTTTCATTTTTGCCACATCTGTAAATGCATCACTCATCTTTATTCGTCCTCTCTTTTGGAAATACTTGAGAATTTATTATACTCTTTCTGGAAAATTAACTCTACTGTACCACGCGCCCCACTCCGGTTTTTCTCAATAATGACTTCAACCTTGTTGTTGGGAATGCCTTCTTCCTCCTCACCAGCCCGATCATAATAATCATCCCGGTAAAGGAAAGCAACGATATCCGCATCCTGCTCAATGGAACCTGATTCCCGAATATCAGACAGCACTGGTCGCTTATCCTGCCGCTGCTCTACGCCACGCGAGAGCTGACTCAGCGCAATGACCGGCACCTTGAGCTCCTTAGCCAAGATTTTCAACTGCCGGGAAATTTCCGAAACCTCTTGCTGGCGGTTTTCACGCCCAGTTCCCGTAATCAGCTGCAAATAGTCAATCAAAACCAGCCCTAGATTCCCCGTTTCCTGGGCCAGTTTTCGAGCCCGCGAGCGAATCTCTGTAATCCGAATCCCTGGTGTATCATCGATATAGATACTAGCGTTAGCCAGATTAGCTGTCGCAATGGTATATTTTTGCCACTCTTCATCTGTCAGTTGCCCCGTACGAATGGAATGAGAATTAATCACCCCTTCTGAAGCCAGCATCCGGTCCACCAAGCTCTCCGCCCCCATTTCCAGAGAGAAAATGGCTACAGTCTTATCCAGCTTGGTTCCGATATTCTGAGCGATATTGAGGGCAAAGGCTGTCTTTCCGACCGCTGGCCGGGCCGCCAAAATGATTAATTCTTCCTCATGCAGACCAGTCGTCATCTTGTCCAGCTCACGGTAGCCAGTCGCAATCCCAGTGATATCTGATGTCTGCAGAGACCGAGCCTCCAGATTGCCAAAGTTAAGATTCAGCACATCACGGATATTTTTAAAACCGCTGCGGTTAGCTGTTTCACTGACATCAATCAGAGCTTTTTCAGCTCCGGCAATAATTTCCTCTGACAGACGGTCACCATCGTAGGCTTGATTGATAGACTCTGTCAGACGCGAAATCAGCCGCCTTAGAATAGCCTTTTCTGCAACGATTTTAGCATAGTATTCAGCATTGGCAGAGGTTGGCACAGAATTGACCACTTCCACCAAGTAGCTGAGACCGCCGATATTCTGCAAGTCACCCTGACTGTCTAAAATATTGCGAACAGTCGTTGCATCAATGGCATCGCCGCGGTCAGCCAAGTCAATCATAGCCTTGAAAATCAAGCGATTGGCATACTTAAAGAAGTCAGCAGGCTCGATATACTCACGAACAAAGACCAGTTTGCTCTCATCAATGAAAATGGCTCCTAAAACGGACTGCTCCGCTAAAATATCCTGAGGCTGAGCTCGGAGTTCATCAATCTCTGCCATCGGTAAATCCTTCCTTCAAATCACTATTATCCTTCTTTAACCCGCAAACGAATCACCCCAGTTATATCCTGATAAATTTTCACTGGAACATCGATCAGACCAATGGAGCGAATCGGTGAGTCCACCTTAATATGGCGCTTGTCAATTTTAATGCCAAACTGCTTCTGCAGCTCTTCTGCTATTTTCTTGCTGGTAATAGAGCCAAAGGTGCGGCCGTCCGGACCAACTTTTTCAGTAAATTCAACAAGAGTAGCTTCTTCTGCTAACTTAGCTTTAATAGCCTGAGCTTCTGCCACTAGTTCAGCGTGGGCTTTTTCTTCAGACTTTTGCTTACCGCGCAGCTCACCGATAGCCTGCGCTGTTGCTTCCTTGGCTAAATTTTTCTTAATCAGAAAATTTTGAGCATAGCCAGTCGGCATTTCCTTGATTTCGCCTTTTTTGCCCTTGCCTTTTACATCTGCTAAAAAAATTACTTTCATACTTTTTTCTCCTCGTCTATTATTACTTCCTCTTTAATGACTTGATCCATAATTTCTTGATTCAACGACTGAAGGACCTCAGAAACTGTTTTACCTTCAATTTGAGCTGCCGCCAGATTGAAATGACCGCCACCGCCCAGCTTTTCCATAATTCGCTGAACATTGATCTTGCTGCGACTGCGAGCCGAAATAGACACATAACCTTTGGTATTCTTGCTCACGACAAAAGTAGCTTCAATTCCTGACATGGAGAGCATGGTATCAGCTGCCTTACTGATGACAACCGTATCATAAGTGTTCTCCTCTGGACCAGCTGCTACAATGACATTAGGCAAAATCTTCTTACCATTTAAAATCAGCTCATTAATCGCACGATATTCCTCAAAATTCGTAGCTGAAATGTCCTGAATCACAACACTGTCACTGCCCCGAGTTCGTAGATAGCTGGCCACATCAAAGGTCCGACTGGTGACTCGAGATGAAAATCCTTTGGTGTCAAGCATAATCCCCGCCATGAGAATGCTGGCTTGCATCTTACTGAGACGGTTCTTTTTAGAATTCTGGAACTGAATCAGCTCCGTCACCAACTCACTAGCACTGCTAGCCCCACTTTCGATATAGGCAATCACAGCATTTTCCGGAAAATCTTCATCACGGCGATGGTGGTCGACTACGATAATCTGACTGAATTGATCAAAGAAATCCTTAGACAGAGTCAGAGATATCTTGGAGTGATCAACCATAATCAAAAGAGAACGATTGGTCACCATATTTACTGCTTCAGAAAGCGGCACCAGATAGTCAGCCCCTTCCTGCTGGAGCTTTGTAATGGACCGCTCAATATCAGAAGCCATCTGAGACGGATCATAGACCACATAAGTTTTCTCGATGATATTACTAGCAAAAAGCTGCATACCAAGAGAAGAACCCAAGGCATCCATATCCAGATTTTTATGTCCGACTACAAATACCTGATCCACACTCTTAATCTTATCAGAGATCGCAGTCATCATAGCCCGAGTTCGGGTGCGCGTCCGCTTAACAGCTGACGCCGTTCCTCCACCAAAGAAAATTGGGTTCATGTTGTCGTTATTTTCTTTGACGACAGCTTGATCCCCACCCCGAACTTCAGCTAAGTTGAGGTTAAGCAGGGCTACCCGACCGATTTCATCATGATTGCCATCACCATAAGAAAAGCCCATACTAAGTGTCAGTGACAGCTCTCGATTTTTAGCTTCCGTCCGGAATTGATCAATGATAGAAAATTTATTTTCCATCAGCTGTTCCAGCACTGTGTAATCCGTAAAAAGATAGAACCGATCCATGCCAACCCGACGGTAAAACATGTGAAACTGCTCAGAAAATTCTGCTACGAAGTTGGCCACAAAGCTATTGATATGACTGATATCCGTGTCTGAAACGACATCTTCCAAATCATCATAATTATCCACAGAGATAATCCCAATCACCGGGCGCGTTGTCACCAGACCAACAGTGGCTTCGTATTCATTGGATGCATCAAAAAAATAAAACACACTGGATGCACGGTCCAAGTAAACCGAATATTTCTTGTCTCCAACCGTAGCATAATGACCAGAGTCTGAATAAGCAGCCTTCATGATATTCTTGAGCATATCAGCATCAAAATCACCATCTTCGGTTGTAAAAATCAGTTCTGCATATGGATTAAACCACTCTACATCACTACTATCTTCACTGATTTTAATGACACCAACTGGCATCTTATCCAGCAAGGAAGCGAGGCTTCCTTCTGCTTGATGATTGACATAATGAATCTGCTCAATCTCATCTAGCTCGGATACTCTCTGTTGCTGGATAAAAAGCACAATCAAAAGAGCCAGCACAAGCATGAGAGCAGCTAGCATGGCCAAACTATCACCAAAAAGCCTCAGACAGATGGCTAAGATTATAAAGGAAATTAGACCCGCCATCGCCAAGTGAATTGGGGCAAAACGAAATTTTTTCATCATAGACCTCTTATTCCGCCATTTTACCATAAATCCTAGAAAAAAGCGAATTTCTCCCAATAATCAAAGCATTTAACAATGGTAAAGGAAGCGAAAAACAGTCTTTCAAAGTTTACAATCTTGTCAACCCCTTGTAACTTTACACAAAAAGGCTGCTTCCCAAAGGAAACTCAGCCTTTTACAAGAGTTACTTCGCTTGATTTTTAGAAATACTTCTAGACTTGCCTTCTAGGTAAACCATCAAAATAGAAATATCTGCTGGATTGACACCAGAAATACGACTAGCCTGACCAATTGTTTCTGGATTGATTTTCTTAAACTTCTGTCGCGCTTCTGTCGCAATCGAGTCAATATCATCCCAATCAATGTTAGCTGGAATCCGCTTCTCTTCCATACGCTTCATCTTTTCAACCTGATCGAGAGCTTTGGAAATATAGCCTTCGTACTTAATCTCTGTCTCAATCAGCTCGATAATCTTCTCATCAAGCTCCTCTGCAGCCGGACCAATGAACTGAACTACATCTTGGTAAGACACTTCCGGACGCCGCATAAATTCTTTGGCAGTCACTGCATCCGTCAGAGGCTTAAAACCAAGGGCTTCTACCTTAGCATTTGTTTCCTTGACAGGTTTTAGCTTGATCGATTCCAAACGCTTCATCTCATTATCAAATTGATTCTTTTTAATCTCAAAACGAGCCCAGCGCTCATCATCTACCAGACCAATTTCTCGTCCCATCTCTGTCAAACGCATGTCAGCATTGTCATGACGGAGAATCAGACGGTACTCAGCTCGACTGGTCAAGAGTCGGTAAGGTTCTACCGTCCCCTTGGTCACCAAATCATCAATCATGACTCCAATGTAACCATCACTGCGCTTCAAGATCAACTCCGGCTTACCTTGGATTTTCAAGGCCGCATTAATCCCAGCAATAATCCCTTGACCTGCAGCTTCTTCGTAACCAGAAGTCCCATTGGTCTGACCTGCTGTAAAGAGTCCTGAAATTTTCTTGGTTTCTAAGGTTGCCCGCAACTGGTGGGGCATAATCATATCGTACTCAATGGCATAGCCTGTCCGCATCATCTCAGCATTTTCTAAACCTTTGATAGAGTGAACCAAGTCCTTTTGTACATCTTCTGGCAGACTGGTTGACAGCCCCTGCACATAAACTTCTTCCGTATCACGTCCCTCAGGCTCTAAGAAAAGCTGGTGTCGTTCTTTATCCGCAAAACGGACGATCTTATCCTCGATAGACGGGCAATAGCGTGGCCCCACTCCCTTAACGATACCTGAAAACATAGGAGCCCGGTGCAGGTTATTTTGGATAATTTCGTGACTTTCTGCATTGGTATAAGTCAACCAGCAAGGAACTTGATCTTTCACATAGTCCTCATCACGAGAAGTGTAAGAGAAATGATTGGCCTTTTCATCACCTGGCTGAATCTCGGTCACATCATAATTGATAGATGATGCCTTAACACGCGGAGGCGTTCCAGTTTTAAAACGACCAATTTCAAAACCTAGATCACGCAGGTTATCTGCTAAAGGAATGGCTGCCAGACTGTGATTAGGACCAGATGAATACTTGAGATCACCAATGATAATTTCTCCCCGCAAGGCTGTTCCGGTCGTAACAATGACGGCTTTAGCCGCATACTCCTGATGGGTCGCTGTCTTAACCCCAATGACCTTACCATCTTCTACCAAGATTTCATTAATCATGGTTTGCCGCAAGGTCAGATTTTCTTGATTTTCGACAGTCTTCCGCATTTCTTTGGAGTAAAGCTCTTTATCTGCCTGCGCCCGAAGAGCCCGAACAGCGGGTCCTTTACCAGTATTGAGCATTTTCATCTGAATATAGCTCTTGTCAATATTCTTGGCCATCTCTCCGCCCAAAGCATCTACTTCACGAACGACAATGCCTTTCGCAGATCCTCCTATAGAGGGATTGCAGGGCATAAAAGCCAGCATCTCAATATTGATGGTTGCCAAAAGAACCTTACAACCCATTCGACTAGCAGCAAGCGATGCCTCAACCCCAGCATGCCCTGCTCCAATCACGATAATATCATAACTTTCAGTAAAATTGTATGTCATTTTCTTTTTTCCTCATTTTTTCACCAAAAAAGGCCAAGTCTCTAGAAGTGCAGGACAAAAAAGCCTGCAACATCCATGAGCTTTGACCATCATAGGTATTGCTTATCTTATTGTAGCAGATTGAGCTGAATTGTCAATCTAAATGTACTGTAAGACTTGACCATTCTTATAAGCTCTGTCAATCAAGCCTCCACCTAGACATTCTTCTCCATCATAGAAGACGACTGCTTGACCTGGAGTAACAGCCCTTTGTGGTTGATCGAAGTTGACAACTGCCTTGTCACCCTTTACAGTAACTGTCACCTTGGAATCCGGCTGACGATAGCGAAACTTAGCTGTACACTCCATAGTAAATTCTTCTGGCATTTCTTTTGTGAAATGAACCTGACTAGCGTCAAGGCTGGTTGACATTAGATTGTCATGATAAAATCCCTGACCCACATAAAGAATATTTTGGCTGAGGTCTTTTCCAACCACAAACCAAGGCTCATTATCTCCGCCGTGCTGACCACCAATTCTAAGACCACCTCGCTGGCCAATGGTATAATACATCAACCCAGCATGCTGGCCCATATCTCGGCCTTCCAAGGTCATCATTCGACCAGGCTGGGCTGGTAAATATTGACTCAGAAATTCTTTAAAATTCTTCTCACCAATGAAGCAAATACCTGTCGAGTCTTTTTTCTTAGCTGTAGCTAAACCAGCTCTTTCAGCAATTGCTCGAACTTCTAGCTTTTCTAAATGACCCAGAGGAAACATAGTTTTTTGCAGTTGTTCCTGAGACAGCTGACTCAGAAAATAAGTCTGATCCTTGCCATTGTCTACACCGCGTAGCATATGAACTGTTCCATCTTCATCACGCGCCACTCGAGCATAATGACCCGTTGCCACATAATCTGCACCCAGTGTCAAGGCATAGTCAAGGAAGGCTTTAAACTTGATTTCCTTGTTACACATGACATCTGGATTTGGAGTCCTACCAGCTCGGTATTCCGCCAAGAAGTATTCAAAAACGCGATCCCAGTACTCTTTCTCAAAGTTGACAGAGTAGTAAGGAATGCCAATCTGATCTGCAACAGCAGCTACATCCTTGTAGTCTTCTGTGGCTGTACAGACACCAAATTCGTCTGTGTCGTCCCAGTTTTTCATGAAGATGCCAATCACATCGTAACCTTGTTCTTTTAAGAGCAAAGCAGTTACTGATGAATCGACACCTCCGCTCATACCAACAACGACACGAGTCTTAGAGTTATTACTCATTGTGTTCTCCCATCTTTTCGTTATTTCACGATTGAAGGTCGTGCTGTGCTTTCAACGATTGAAGGTCGCTTGAGCAAGGCCTATTATAGCACGAAAGGACTAGGAAAACAAATCAGAAATTTAACTAAATTTATTAACTGTAAATTATGTTTACAACTTTGTAAATATATTGATTTTCTCACTTACTTTCCTATCTAACGAAATTTTATAATATCTACTTTTAATTCATTTAAAAAATCAGCAGAAAGCCCTTAACTTTGTTATAATGAAAATAATAAATAAGCTGCAAGGAGAAATCATGACTTCACTAAGATTTCAATCTGTTTTTGATATTATTGGACCTGTGATGATAGGCCCATCAAGCAGCCATACAGCAGGCGCCGTCCGTATTGGAAAAATTGTCTCCTCTATTTTTAATGATGAGCCAACAGAAGTAGAATTCCAGCTCTTTAACTCTTTTGCCAAAACTTACCGAGGTCACGGAACTGACTTAGCTCTTGTAGCAGGGATTTTAGGTATGGATACAGATGATCCAGAGATTCCTAACAGCCTTGAAATCGCCTATAAACGCGGTATCAAGATTGTCTGGACGATTCAAAAGGATAGCAATGCACCCCACCCAAATACGACAAAGATTACAATCAAAAATGACCATAAAACAATCACTGTGACTGGAGTCTCTATCGGTGGCGGCAACATTCAAGTAACAGAGTTGAATGGTTTTTCAGTATCTCTGAGCATGAATACTCCGACCATCATTATTGTCCACCAGGATGTCCCAGGTATGATTGCCCATGTCACCGAAGCTCTGTCACGCTACAATATCAATATAGCTCAGATGAATGTTACACGTGAGAAGGCTGGAGAAAAAGCAATTATGATTATTGAAGTTGACAGCCGTAGCTGTGAGGAAGCCATCGATGAAATTCGCAATATTCCTCATCTGCACAATGTGAATTTCTTTAAGTAGGAGAAAATATGTTTTATTCCATCAAAGAATTAGTAGAGCAAGCCGACCTAGATTACCAAGGAAATGTTGCTGAATTGATGATTGCTACCGAGTATGAATTAACTGGTCGTGAAAGAGATGAAATCCTGCGACTGATGGGTCGCAATCTGGAAGTCATGAAAGCCTCTGTCCTTCTTGGACTTGATGAGAGTAAGTCTCGCAGCGGATTGACTGGCGGAGACGCAGCAAAACTTGACCACTATATCCAGTCAGGAAAAACTTTATCAGACCACACTGTGCTAACTGCTGCAAAAAATGCTATTGCTGTCAATGAGCATAATGCTAAAATGGGTTTAGTTTGTGCAACACCTACTGCCGGCAGCGCTGGCTGTCTGCCGGCTGTTCTTACATCAGCCATTGAAAAATTAGGACTCTCAGAAGAAGAACAGCTAAACTTTCTATTAGCTGCAGGCGCTTTTGGCCTAGTTATTGCCAATAATGCCTCAATTTCGGGTGCTGAAGGTGGCTGTCAAGCTGAGGTTGGCTCCGCTTCTGCTATGAGTGCAGCTGCTTTAGTTCTAGCTGCTGGAGGTTCACCTTTTCAAGCCAGTCAAGCTATTTGTTTTGTCATTAAAAACATGCTGGGTTTGATTTGCGATCCAGTAGCTGGTCTAGTGGAGGTGCCTTGTGTCAAGCGAAATGCTATGGGAGCCAGTTACGCCTTTATTGCAGCTGATATGGCTCTTGCGGGAATCGAATCTAAAATTCCTGTTGACGAAGTCATTGATGCTATGTATCAAGTTGGGTCAAGTCTGCCTACTGCTTTCAGAGAAACAGCTGAAGGCGGCCTAGCTACAACACCTACAGGCCGCAGACTTTCAAAAGAAATCTTTGGAGAATAACCTTGACAAATTTGTCAAGTAGATTTACTAGATAGTAAACAAGGAGACAAGATGAGTCATTTGAAATATATCTTCTTTGATTTGGATGGAACTCTAGTTGACAGTTCAAAGGGCATCCAAGAATCCTTTGAATACAGCTTCAAACAACTTGGAAAAGAGTGCCCTGAAGAAAGTATTATAAAAAGTTTTATGGGGCCGCCTCTGGAAGTAAGCTTCGCCTCTGTTCTTGAAGAAAGCCAAGTTCCAGAAGCGATTAACTATTACCGCAGCTTCTATAAGGAAAAAGGCATCTGGAATGTCCGCCTCTATGAGAGGATACCAGAATTGCTGACACAGTTAAAAGAAGCTGGTTATCAGATTTATGTAACAACGAGTAAGAATCAACCCACAGCACAAGATTTATTAGCAAATCTAGCTATCTCTGAGCAATTTGATGATATTTTTGGCTCACTGCCAGATTCATTTCACAAAGCAGATGTTCTGCGTCGAGCTCTGCAAACACTAGATGCAAATCCAGAAGAAACCATAATTATAGGCGATACAAAGTTTGATATAATTGGCGGTAAAGAAGTAGGAATCTCAACTCTGGGAGTCCTTTGGGGCTTTGGCAACCAAAAAGAGTTACTAGAAAACGGAGCAGATTTGCTGGCTAATTCTCCCAAGCACATTTTAAAAATATTGAACGAACACTTTTCATAACTTTACACATTTGTCGATCTAGATAAGATTGTTCCCTTTAAATCTTTATCTACACTATCATTTTCTGCTTATAAATTGTCAACTTTATGTAAACCAAAAAACCACAGAAATCTGTGGTTTTTTTATTTCTATCTTAGTAGCCCCAAGCTGAAAGTCCTTGAGCACTGTAGGCACTATATGCTGATTGGATTTGATCATCAACAGTAGCCGTTGATCCCCAACCTGGCATCGTTTGGAAAAGACCACTAGCACCAGATGCGTTGTAAGCATCTACTTGACCATTTGATTCACGAGCAATGATAGCTTCCCAAGTTGATGCAGGAACACCTGTCATTTCTGCCATACGTGATGCTGCATAAGAGCCAGTTGCACCAGCAGTATTACCATTGCTAAGTACAAGGCCTCCTGATGTTGCTGCTGAATTAGCTGTTGCTGCAGGTGCTGCATAATTATTTACGGGAGTTGCAGTTGCTGCTACGCTTGTTTCAGACGTTTTGGCACTATTTCCAAGTTCCAAGATTTGACCAACACGGATGTGATTTGGATCTGCAATCTTGTTTAACTCTACTAATTTCTCAAGAGTTGTATTTTTTTCGTTAGCAATAGCTGATAAAGTATCACCGGCTTCAACTGTATAGGTTTCAGCATTCGCAATACCTGAAACCAAGAAAGCCGCTGCAGCGACTGCACCTGTTAAAGTCCATTTTGCTGTTTTTTTGTTCATTAAAAAGTAATTCTCCTTTCGGTGATAATACTATCTTACACATAAAATATTACCAAAAAGTTACATTACCAAGTCAAACGTTACAAGAACATTTAGTTTAGACATTAAAAACAGACTTTTAGAGCTTTTTTGCCAAATATTTTCTTTGATCAAGTAAAAAATAGACAACTTTAACTTATACTATTCTCTAAAAACACTTTAAACAGCAGGTCAGTTTTTCAATATATAAAGCAGAATACCTAATATAAATAAGCTAATAATAGCCAAGCTGTCATTTCTTTTCCATGCCAAACGGCGAAAACGTGTCCGACCTTCACCTCCATTATAGCCGCGCGCTTCCATGGCAATAGCTAGAGCATCCGCCCTTTTAAAACTGGAAGCAAATAAAGGGATTAGAATGGGAATAATAGATTTAATCTTTTGAATGATTTTTCCCTCACCGAAGTCAACACCACGCGCCCTCTGGGCGTTCATAATCCGAGTAGTATCATCCATTAAAGTTGGAACGAAACGTAAGCTCATAGAAAGCATCAGGCCAATCTCATGTGCTGGCACCTTGAAAACCTTCAGAGGCTTCAGCAAAGACTCCACGGCATCAGACAAGCTTAAGGGGGTCGTTGTCAGAGTCAGAAGAGTAGAAAAGAAAATAATCAGAATAAAGCGGCTAAAAATGATGCCAGCCTGTGACAGTCCTGCTTCTGTAATTCTGAAAAAAGCAAACTGAAAAATTGTAGCGCCTCCTGAGGTCAAAAACAGCTGGAACAAGGTAGTAAAAGCTATGATAAAAACCATGGACTGGATACCCTTTAAAAAGAACTTCAAAGGAACCTTGGACAGCAAGACCAAACTAAAAACAAAAACAAACAACAGCAGATTGGTCACAAGATTATTAGCCCAGAAAATTAATAGAATAAAAAGAAACATCGCCAGCAACTTGCTCCGCGGATCCAAACGATGGATGATTGAATTTCCGGGAATATAGCGACCTAAAATCAACTTATCCATGCAAGATCTCCTTGAATTCTTCAATTGTAATAGGATAATGCGAGAAATTCATCCCTTTCTCCGCCAATTCGTGTGCAAATTTTGTAATCTTAGGAACACCCAATTGAATACTCTCCATAAAATCAAGATCCTGAAAGACCTGAGCAGGCTGACCGCTCTTGACGACTCTGCCCTTATCTAAAACATAGACTGTATCAGCGAAGTTGGCTACATCATCCATTAGGTGAGTTACCAAAACAATGGTCATACCGGCACGATGCAGCTCTTCAAAAAGCCTCATCAGTTCTTTTCGACCGGATGGATCAAGCCCTGCTGTCGGCTCATCCAAAACCAAGATATCAGGTTCCATGGCTAATATACCAGCGATAGCCACCCTGCGCATCTGGCCACCAGAAAGTTCGAAAGGACTGCGATTAAACAAATCCTCAGAAATTCCGACTAAGTGCAGCTTTTCACGCGCCAAAGCTTCGGCTTCTTCCTTAGAAACACCAAAATTCTGAGGGCCAAAAGCCACATCTTTCAAAACTGTTTCATCAAAAACTTGACTTTCCGGAAATTGAAAGACTAGACCGACCTTCTTGCGCACCTGTTTAATGTCTTTATTGACAGAATCAGCCGTGATGACTGTACTGCCTACTTCAACACTGCCTTGATTAGGAACTAGCAAGCCATTTAAAAGCTGGAGGATTGTTGACTTACCGCTGCCAGTATGCCCGATAAGAGCTGTATAACTGCCGGATTTTATCTCCAAATCCACTCCAAAAAGCGCTGGTCCCTCAAAAGGGGTGCCAGCTTGATAAGTATAACTTACGTTTTTGAGAGTAATGCCCATAGTTGATCCTGCAATTCTTTTTCTGTTAAGTAAGTGTCTGGCAGAGGAAACCCTGACTGACGCAAAGCCGCCTTTACCTGATTAACAAATGGCTGATCCAATCCTAGCTCTTCCAAATCTTCTCGAGAAAAAAGCTCTCTCGGGGTAGCGGTAGACTCAACCTGACCCTCTTTCATAACCAAAACACGGTCGCTTAAGGCTATTTCATCCAGGTCGTGAGTGATAGAAATGACGGTCAGCTGATTACTATCTTTAATTTTTTTCACGGTCTGGATAAGATCCAAACGTCCCTCTGGATCCAGCATGCTAGTTGCTTCATCCAAAATAATAATATCCGGTCTCAGAGCTACCACACCTGCAACAGCTACTCGCTGTTTCTGGCCTCCGGAAAGACGAGCTGGTTCACGTTCTCTAAAATCCTGCATACCGACAAGCTCTAATGCCTGCTGGACTCGCTCTACCATCAGATCATAGGCTAGCCCTTGATTTTCCAAACCAAAGGCTACATCGTCTTCTACAGTTGCTCCGACAAACTGATTATCTGGATTTTGGAATACCATGCCAATCTGTCTGCGTTTTTCCCAGACGTTTTCAGCTGTTAGCTTATCACCTGAGATAATAATATCTCCGCTTTCCGCTTCTAAAAGACCGTCAATCAAACGAACTGTGGTTGATTTTCCACTCCCATTATGACCGACAATAGACAGCCATTCCCCTTTTTTTACTTGAAAGGAGACATCATTTAAAGTGTAATTCTCAGACTCACTATCGTATTTGTACTTAAGATTTCTTACTTCGATGATATTTTCCATATTATTTAAAGGTATCTTTAAAGAGATAGGCACTTCCCTTGAAGTAGTCATATCCAGAATAAATCGTAAAGATTAAAGCGATATACAGAAGGATTTGTCCTAAGAGAGTCCAATGAATCAGTAGAAAAATAATAGCAAACATCTGCGTGAAGGTCTTGATTTTACCTGGCATAGCAGCTGCTAAGACTGTACCGCCTGTTTCCACTAAAAGCAAGCGCAGACCTGTTACTGCCAATTCCCGGCAAATAATAATAGCCACAACCCAGGCAGGAGCCAGTTTCATCTCAATCAACATGATAAAAGCAGACATCACTAAAAGCTTATCAGCCATGGGATCAGCAAATTTACCAAAGTTTGTTACCACTTCCCACTTTCGTGCCAAATAACCATCTAGATAATCAGTTATACTGGCAAAAGCAAATATAAAAGCTGCCAAGATATGCATGGTGTAAGAATGACCGAATGTTAAAATCACAACAAATACAGGGATTAAAGCAATTCTAACAAGAGTTAAGGCATTTGGAATATTTTCTTTTTTCATGGGATTCCCTTCGTTTTTATCCTTTCGTAATGTTCAAACTAATGGTTCCACTATCACTAGTCAAAGCCGAAGTATCTAGTTTTTGTCCCTCTATCGTCACAGTTGCTCCTTTAACAGGTGCTATCGTAATAAGATACTTATTGCCTGGCTCAAGAGAAACCGTCTGGCTTGATTTTTCAGGAGATAAGGTGATGCCTTCGGCTAGTTCTGAATCGCTTATGCTTACCAAATTGGTTGTTTGCTCCACAGAAACGGTCACTTTAACAGGCTGACCTGCTCCGCTATACTCAGCAGTCAAATTATCTCCGTTTCCACTAACTGTCAATTTGCTAGCCGAGGAAGAAACTGACTTAGAATCAGCCGAAGAAAAGGAAATCTTCTGACTGTTAGTACTTGTAGAAGACACCAGACTATAATTGCTGTTAGATGCTTTGAAACTTACCGAATTAGTGTGAGCATAACTCCAGATATAGTATGCCACGAAAGCAGCAATAGCTGAAGCCAACAAGAGAAAATAGAACAAGGGCAGAAAAGAGCTTTTATTTTTATTTTTTCTGCTCCTGAATTCCTCATCTGCTGCCAGTGCCACTTCATCAAAGACAATCATCTCACCAGCTTCGTAAGCCTCCAGAATAATGGATTCATCCAAATCTACAGCCCAAGCATATTTCCGCAAGAAGCTGCGGGCATAGAAAGGACTAGGAAGCAAATCATAGTCATTCCGTTCCAGCGCTTCCAACAAATCCTGCTGGATATCTGTCTTTTTTGACAGTTCCTCTAAGCTCAGCCCTTGATTGGTCCGGGCAAGTTTCAACACTTCTCCTATCGTTTTTTTTCTCATACGTACTTTTCCCTTATTTCTATTTTTCACTATTTTAACAAAATTTTAAAAACGATTCTGGAATTATTTTGGAAAAATAGTAAAATCTGTCATATCACACTGATCGATAAATCGATGACCTAGTTTTATCACATCATTCAAGCTGATATCCTGTAAAATTTTCGGCAAATCAAACAGATTCTCACCCGTCAAATGCGGTTCATATTGGGTTGCAATATACTCAAGTGAGTTTAAACCGTGCAGAAAATCACCAAACATCTCACTTTTAATCGTATCCAAATGCTCTTCTGTCACATCCGGATCCTTGTCAAAATTCTTGATGGCTGAGCGAAATTGATGAGAAAGTCCCACCGGCTCCTGAGTGTCCATCGTCAGCATGACAAAGTGAAAATCTTTTTCTACTTCCACTTCCAGCGTTAAAGAATTATCCATTTTCCCACTTTCATAGAGGGACTGGAAACGCTTGGAAGTCCAGCCAAACATCATGGCAAATAGGAGTTTCAAAGTGATTTTATAGCGATACAACTCCGATTCATCAACAAAGTCCGTACCTCGAATCCCAACTGCCAGTTTTGGACTAGCCACCTCCATTCGGTAGGTATCCGTTGACACCACTGGGTGAAGGCTAACAGGAATTTTTTCAATCGGTTCCGAACTCCCAGCAAAAACTAGTTTTTCCTGCTGTTCTGCAATCTCTGCAGCTATCTGTTCCAAATCAAAATTACCAATTACAAACAAAGTCATATTAGAAGGATGATAAAAGTTCTTGAAATTTTCCTTCAAATTTTCGACGGTAATCTCAGAGATGGACTCTTTCGTTCCTGCAATGTCTTCTGCCAGAGATGTTTGAGGATAGAGATTAGCCAAGGCTCCAAAAAAGAGACGATAATCTGGATTATCTTGGTACATTTCGATTTCTTGGCCGATAATATCCTGTTCCCGCAAAATGGATTCTTTTGTGAAATCAGCCCGATGCACCAGTTCTTGCAAAAGCTGTAGATTTTCTGAAATGTTATCTGTTGCAGAAAACAGATAGCTGGTCCGAGTAAAGCTTGTAAAGGCATTGCTCTCAGCCCCTAACTTAGTAAATTCCAGCAGCAAATCCTTTCCCTGCGGGCCTTCAAAAAGCTTATGTTCCAAAAAATGAGCTATTCCAGCCGGATATTGAGTGACCTGCTTGGTTTCACGTGAAACAATCCCTGTATCCACTGAACCAAAATTAGTTGAGATAATCCCATAAGTTTCATTAAAATCATTTTTAGGCAGAAGAAAAACACGCAAACCGTTTGCTAATACTGTCTGATAGACAGTTTCTCCTACTGCTGAATAATTGATTTTTTCTAGCACTTCTCCCTGCATTATTTTCCTTCCATAAAGTAAATAGCTTGTAATTTTAAGAGGCCAGCTGACTTGATAATATCATCCTTACGAACCTGTTCCAAAGCTTCCAGCCAAGCTTCAAGAGATAAGAATTTTTTCCCTAAAACAGAAGCCATATAGGCTCTCTCTAAGATTGTATTCTGTCGATCCTGAGCTAACAATACTGAATTTCTCAGCATTTTCTTGGTTTGATTCAGTTCTTCCTGACTAAAATTCCCACGCTTCAAATCAGCAATCTGTCGGTTGATTAAAGCAACTGTTCTGGTCCGATTGCTACGATCAATACCAGCGTAAATCCGCATCATTCCTGAAAAAATATCAAAATTGCTAGAAATTGTATAAGCCAGCCCTTCCTTTTCACGAAGATTGACAAATAATTTCGAATGGGCAAAGCCACCTAGCAAAGCATTTAAAACAACCAAAGGCAGGTGCTCACTCTCTCCGTACTGAATAGGGAAGTGATAGGCCAACTCAATAATTGACTGATGGACATCTTTCTGCTCCAGTCCTTCTCGTAAAACATTGGAATATTCTTGCTGATAAACTAACTGAAGTTCTTGTTGGCGAGGTGCAAAATTGAAAGATTGAATTTTCTCCCGAACAGCCACTTCATTAAAGTCCCCAATAAAGAAAAAGTCAATCTGATTTTCCTGAAGCATCTGCTGAAAAGCAACAAAACTGCTTGCAGCTGTTTCTTTCTGAATTAATTCAATCGTCCCAACACGAGGCATCTGCATTTCCTCTTCTTCATAAAAGAGTTTATCTAATTCTCGATGAGCATGATAAAAATGATTTTCAATTTCAGCTTCCAAATCATTCAAGATATTTTTCTTCTCAATTTCAAAAGCAGATTCATCAAAAGCATCCTGACTTACCAATGGAGAAAACAAGCTGGCTTTCAAAAAATCAAGCATGGCATCTGTCAGGACATTCTTGCGACTCAAAAATTTATCCCGCACAAAAGAAAGATTGATATCTAAATAATGCACCAATCCTCTCCTTGAAAGACTCGTAGAATAATCAGCACCATACAAATTGGCCAAACGTTCTCTGAAAGCCTGCGAAGTAGGATAAACAGCATTGACAGTCTCTAGCATGCTAGCTGTTAAAACCCGACCAGCTACTGTTTCTTTGGACATAGGCGCTGAAAAACGAACCCTAATTTTGTTTGTTTTAAATTTTTCTGATTGAATAAAATGGAGACGAACTCCTTTAGTGATTTCCATGACGCCCCTCATACTGAATAATATAGACTACTATTATATCATGAAATGCCTCTGATTTGTTTGTTCTACCAAGCTTTTTGCTGATTAAAACGTTTTCTGATAACAGGAGAAAATTTCCACTTTTATCCAAAGCACCTCAGCACTTTTTACTAACAAATATGGTATAATGACAGGGTTGAGGTGAAATATGGAATATAAATTATTTGATGACTACATCACGCTACAAGCACTTTTAAAAGAAACAGGAATTATCCAAAGCGGCGGAGCAATTAAAACATTTCTAAGTGAATATCCAGTTCTTTTTAACGGTGAGCCAGAAAACCGCCGGGGAAAAAAACTCCGTATCAATGACAGGATTTCCCTTCCCGAGCAAGGAATTGAAATTGATTTAACAGCCCCTAGTCAAGAAGAAATTCTGCAACACCAGAAAGAAATCGCAGAAAAAAAACGAGTTGCTGAACTTGTCAAAGCCATGAATAAGGATTTAAAAAAATCTCAGACTTCTAAAAAAGAAAAGCGTAAGAATACAGGGATACCTAAAAAGCAGAAAACTACTAAAAACCCTGTTCGCTTCCCTGGTATCTAATCATGTGGCTACAATCATTAAAAATCAAGCATTTCCGAAATTATCAGGAAGCTGATATTGACTTCCATCCTGGCTTAAATGTCTTTCTAGGCCAGAACGCACAAGGTAAAACCAATATTTTAGAAGCTGTTTATTTCCTGGCCTTGACAAGAAGCCACCGCACACGCTCAGATAAGGATCTGATTCATTTTACAGAAAATGACCTCCTTGTTTCTGGCATCTTAGAAAAAAAGACTGGTAAAGTTCCCCTTGACATTAACTTGACACCAAAAGGTCGCATCACAAAAGTCAATCACTTAAAACAAAGTAAATTATCAGACTATATTGGAACTATGAATGTTGTTCTTTTTGCTCCTGAAGATTTACAGTTGATTAAAGGTTCTCCCAGTCTACGTCGTAAATTTATAGACATTGAACTCGGACAAATCAAACCTGTCTATCTATCAGATTTATCCAATTACAACCATGTCCTCAAACAACGCAATGCTTATCTGAAAGCTAATGACAAAGTTGATGAAACCTTCTTGACTGTCCTTGATGATCAGCTGGTTGACTATGGCTGTCGTGTCATAAGGCATCGGTTGGATTTTTTGCAAAAATTAGAAAGCTTTGCTCAAGACAAGCACTGGGACATCTCTCAAAATTTGGAAGAATTGACTGTCAAGTATCTGTCATCTATTCCTTTACACCAAATTGAGAATTTAGAAGAAACTTACCGCTCTTCCTTAATAAGCAGTCGTAAACGTGACCTATTCAAAAAAAATACAGGTGTTGGTCCCCATCGTGATGATATTGCTTTTTTTATCAACCAGATGGATGCCAACTTTGGTAGTCAAGGTCAGCATCGCAGTCTTGTTTTATCACTGAAACTAGCTGAAATCAAGTTAATAGAAAGCATTACGAAGGAAACGCCTATTTTGTTGCTTGACGATGTAATGAGCGAACTTGACAATAACCGTCAACTAAAATTATTAGAAACTATCTCTCAGGATATTCAAACTTTCATCACTACAACAACTTTAGAACATTTAAAAAATCTTCCACAAGATATTAAAATTTTCACCATTCAGCAAGGACAAATTATATCTCAATCCTAGCATTACATGAGGTTTACGTTTTTGTAAATTTCATTTACAAAATATTGCTTATAGTGTGAACGAATTATATCGAATTGTTGTTAGAACAGCTTTTATAACCTCTTGAATTGTAAAGGTATGTCAATTTAAATCGTAAATTTAAAACGAGGTTAGGAAAAATTCCCGACCTCGTTTTATTTTTTATTGAACTGAATAGTTAGGGGCTTCATTTGTAATTTGTACATCATGAGGGTGGCTTTCCTTTAATCCGGCGCCACTCATCTCAATAAACTGAGCATTATCGTGAAGTTCTTGCAGATTTGCAGCACCAACATAGCCCATTCCAGAGCGGATACCACCGAGCATCTGGAAGACAATATCTGCAGCAGCTCCCTTGTACGCCACACGGCCTTCAATTCCTTCTGGAACTAGCTTATTAGCTTCATTAACAGACCCTTGGAAGTAACGGTCACTAGAGCCCTTCTTCATAGCGGCGATGGATCCCATACCACGGTAAGTCTTAAATTTCCGACCTTGGAAGATTTCTGTCTCGCCTGGCGCTTCGTCTGTACCAGCAAACATTGAACCTAACATAACAGCATTTCCACCTGCAGCCAAAGCCTTGACAATATCTCCAGAATACTTAATTCCACCATCAGCAATGATGGTTTTTCCATATTCACGCGCCACAGCAGCTGCATCATAAATAGCAGTTACTTGGGGAACACCAACACCAGCAATTACACGGGTTGTACAGATAGAACCAGGACCAATTCCGACCTTAACAACATCCACGCCTGCTTCATAAAGAGCGCGTGCACCTTCAGCAGTTGCAATATTTCCAGCAATCAAGGTGCGTTCAGGAAAATGAGCACGAATCTCAGCAATCTTGCGTAAAACTCCAGCTGAGTGACCATGAGCAGTATCAATAACAATCGCATCTGCACCAGCTTCAAAGAGAGCTTCCGCACGTTCAAAAGTATCTGAAGTAACACCGACAGCACCAGCTACCAAGAGACGGCCAAACTCATCTTTAGCAGCATTTGGAAACTCAATAACCTTTTCAATATCTTTAATGGTAATCAAACCTGAAAGACATCCCTTATCGTCAACCAAAGGCAACTTTTCAATCCGGTGCTCCTGCAAAATGCGCTCTGCAGTTCCTAAATCTGTACCGACAGGCGCCGTTACAAGATTCTCACTGGTCATATGACGAGAAATAGGTTGGTCATAGTCAGAAATAAAACGCAAATCACGATTAGTTAGAATCCCTACTAACTTACGATTTTCAAGAGTTTCTACAACAGGAACACCACTGATACGGTAACGTCCCATCAACTCATCTGCTTCAGCAATCGTATGCTCTGGCGTTAGGAAAAAAGGATCAATAATAACGCCATTCTCAGAACGTTTAACCTTTCGAACTTCATCAGCCTGTTGCTCAATAGACATATTTTTGTGGATAACTCCAAGACCACCGGCACGGGCAATAGCGATAGCCATCTGACTCTCTGTAACAGTGTCCATAGCGGCAGTAATAATTGGGATATTCAAGGTCAGGTTCTCAGCAAGCTTGGTACTCAAATCAGCATCGTTGGGCAGTACATGACTTTCAGCTGGAATCAGCAGCACATCATCAAAGGTAAAACCTTTTTTCAAAAATTTAGTGTCCCAGTTAGACATCCACAGTTTCCTCTTTTCCTTTTTATTAAACTAATATCCAAAGAGAATTGAAGTTCAGTTTTCTTTGAATAAGAGCTGGTTTTTTTGTTGTTAATATCATACCATTCTATAGGAAATTGTCAATCATTATTACACAAAAAATAAAAACCATCATTTTTAAAGTTAAAAACGATAGTTTTTATGATTTATAATCAATAATGTTCGTTATTTAAAATAATTAATCCCCATCGCAGACTTGACTTCCGAAAGAGTCTGAGCGGCAGTCTGACGAGCCTTATCGCATCCTTCTTGCAGCATCTGATAGACCTGTCCCATGTCTTTAGCAAACTCCACTCGACGCTCACGAATTGGTCCTAACTCACGCTCTAAAATTTCTAGCAGATATCGCTTGGTTTTAACATCTCCCAGACCGCCTCTTTGATAATGCTCTTTCATTGCAGCAATATCCGCAGCATCTTCTGGGCGCCCAAAAACATCCAGATAATGAAAGACCATATTTCCCTCAATTTTTCCAGAATCTTCCACTCTGATATGATTAGGATCTGTATACATGCTCATGACTTTCTTTTGCAAAATATCCATGTCATCTGCCAAATAAATGCCATTATTGAGAGACTTAGACATCTTAGCATTGCCATCCAATCCAGGCAAACGTCCAGCTGCTTCATTTTCAGGATAAATCCCTTCCGGTTCTACCAAAACATCTGTCTGATAAGCATTGTTAAAGGAGCGAACAATTTCCCGAGTCTGCTCAATCATAGGCTTTTGATCATGTCCGACTGGTACAAAATTAGCCTTGAAAGCAGTAATATCAGCTGCCTGAGAAATTGGATAAACTAAAAACCCAGTCGGCAAACTTTCACCAAATCCTTTTTGAGCTATTTCTGTCTTGACAGTAGGATTACGCTCAAGACGAGCCAATGACACCAAATTCATGTAATACATTGACAACTCTGCCAACTCAGGAATCTGACTTTGAATAAAAATAGTCACCTTTTTAGGATCCAAGCCAGCTGCTAGATAATCTAAAGCTACATTCCCAATGGACTCAACAATTGTCTGAGGGTCCTTTGCATGATCTGTCAAAGCTTGCTGATCAGCCAAAAATACAAACATCTCATACTTACCTTGATCCTGCAAAAGCACGCGGTTCCGTAAACTTCCTACATAATGACCAATATGCAATTTTCCTGTCGGACGATCTCCTGTTAAAATAATTGGTTTAGTCATTTATTACTCCTCAATTTATAATGAGTTCATTATATCATTTTCAATGAAAATGAGAAAGAAGTTTCTAGAAAAAAGCAAAAAATCCAGTTTTTACGACTTTATTGCCACGCCTTTACAACATTTGTAAACCTAATTGACAAACTATTCTGGCTGTAAAACCTAAAAGTCTTAGTTCATTCTATTCTCCTTTTTTCTTTCTGCTTTGATTTTTACTTTTTATCTCAGAATTATTTGAAAAAAGTTCTGTTTTCTAGTAAAATGAAGAAGATTATATATATAGGAGAAAGACATTGCTTACAGTATCAGACGTATCACTGCGTTTCAGTGACCGAAAATTGTTTGATGAGGTCAACATCAAATTTACAGAAGGAAATACTTATGGATTGATTGGAGCTAACGGTGCTGGGAAATCAACCTTTTTAAAAATTTTAGCTGGTGATATCGAGCCAACAACAGGCCACATCTCTCTAGGACCAAATGAACGTCTTTCAGTCCTTCGCCAGAACCACTTTGACTATGAAGAAGAACGGGCTATTGATGTTGTAATCATGGGAAATGAGCATCTCTACAACATCATGAAAGAAAAAGATGCTATTTATATGAAGCCTGATTTTTCTGATGAAGATGGTGTACGTGCGGCTGAGCTTGAGGGAGAGTTTGCTGAACTAGGTGGCTGGGAAGCTGAAAGTGAAGCCTCACAATTATTGCAAAATCTCAATATTCCGGAAGATCTTCACTACCAAAATATGAGCGAGCTCTCTAACGGAGACAAGGTTAAAGTACTCTTAGCCAAAGCCCTTTTTGGTAAACCTGATGTCTTACTTCTGGACGAGCCAACTAACGGTTTGGATATTCAGTCTATTACTTGGCTGGAAGACTTTCTTATCGATTTTGACAATACAGTTATTGTTGTATCCCACGACCGTCACTTTTTGAATAAAGTCTGTACTCATATGGCCGACCTTGACTTTGGGAAAATCAAACTCTATGTCGGAAACTATGATTTCTGGAAAGAATCAAGCGAACTAGCGGCTAAACTTCTAGCTGACCGAAATGCCAAAGCAGAAGAAAAAATTAAGCAACTTCAAGAGTTTGTTGCTCGCTTTTCTGCCAATGCTTCAAAATCAAAACAAGCAACTTCTCGTAAAAAGATGCTTGACAAGATTGAGTTAGAAGAAATTGTTCCATCTAGCCGTAAATACCCATTTATCAGCTTTAAAGCAGAACGTGAAATCGGTAACGATCTCTTAACAGTAGAAAACCTTTCTGTCAAGATAGACGGAGAAACTATTCTTGATAATATTAACTTCATTTTACGTCCTGGCGATAAAACAGCTTTGATTGGCCAAAACGACATCCAAACAACAGCTTTGATTCGTGCTTTGATGGGTGATATTGAGTATGAAGGAACTGTCAAGTGGGGTGTCACAACCAGTCAATCTTACCTGCCAAAAGATAATTCTCGTGACTTTGCTAGTGGTGAATCAATCCTTGACTGGCTGCGTCAATTTGCTAGCAAAGAAGAGGATGACAACACCTTCCTTCGAGGATTCCTTGGGCGCATGCTTTTCTCTGGAGATGAGGTTAACAAGTCTGTCAATGTCTTGTCAGGAGGAGAAAAAGTTCGGGTTATGTTATCTAAGCTGATGTTGCTCAAATCCAACGTTTTGGTATTAGATGATCCAACAAATCACTTGGATTTGGAATCAATCTCCAGCCTAAATGATGGATTGAAAAACTTCAAAGGATCCATTATTTTTGCCAGTCATGACCATGAATTTATTCAAACATTGGCCAACCATATCATTGTCCTGTCTAAAAATGGCGTCATTGACCGTATTGACGAAACCTATGATGAATTCTTGGAAAATCAAGAAGTTCAGGCAAAAGTCAAGGAACTTTGGAAAGATTAATTCCTTGTCAATTTACGTTTACAAAGCTTTACAGAGGCATGAAACAGCGTTTCTGCCTCTTTCTATATAAGAAATATGAATCACATTAAAGAATATTTTAAAAAAAATTGGCCTTATTTTTGCGCCTTCTTTCTTCCATTTTTCATCATGTTCTTTGTCTACTTGATGTACGGAATATACTGGAATAGCGAAACGTCTCCCTTGCTTGGTGACGGCTTTCATCAGTATGTCATTTTTGACACTAACCTAAGAAATATCCTTCATGGCACAGATAGTATTTTCTATACTTTCTCCAGTGGACTTGGGCAGAATTTCTATGCTTTATCCAGTTATTATTTAGGTAGCTTCTTATCTCCCTTGGTTTATTTCTTTGATTTGAAATCAATGCCAGATGCCGTCTATCTATTTACCTTAATTAAGTTTGGATTAATTGGACTCTCTACCTTTATCAGTATCAAAGGAATATTTAAAAAGATTCCAGATTTACTCATCATCACTCTTTCAACCTCATTTTCTTTAATGAGTTTTTCAGTCAGTCAATTGGAAATTAAAACCTGGTTGGATGTGTTTATCCTTACACCTTTAATTATTCTAGGTTTACATAGGTTGATAACTGGAAAAGGAAGAGTACTATACTTTACAACACTGTCAATTCTCTTCATCCAAAATTATTATTTTGGATATATGATGGCAATCTTTTTGGTCTTTTGGTACCTTCTTCAATTATTTTGGGATTTCAAAAATAGAATTAAAAGTTTACTTGACTTTACAATCGTATCTGCTTTAGCAGGTCTGACTAGCCTCATCATGATTCTGCCAACTTACCTAGACATAAGTACTCATGGTGAAACCTTGACAAAAGTTTCTTCTTTGCTGACAGAAAAAAGTTGGTTCTTAGATGTGTTTGCTAAAAATTTTATTGGCAGTTTTGATACAACCAAGTATGGTTCTATCCCTATGATTTATGTCGGCACCTTCCCCTTGATTCTGGCTATCTTATTTTTCACCTTAAAATCTGTTAAGTTTCACGTGAAACTTTGCTACTTTTTACTCATTGCAATTTTCATAGCTAGTTTTTATCTTCAATATTTAGACTTACTTTGGCAGGGAATGCATGCTCCGAACATGTTTCTTCACCGTTATTCTTGGCTATTTTCTCTGGTAGTTATCTATATGGCTGCTGAGACTTTAAATCGTTGGAAAGACGTGAAATTGATTAATGTTGCCATTAGTTTCACTTTGCTCAGTCTCGGATTCATTATGACGTTTATTCAGAGAAAACATTATGACTTTTTGGGTCCTGAGAATTATATTCTAACATTAGAATTTCTGCTGGCTTATCTCTTGATTAGCTTTGTCTTAGCAAAATCTTCTATTCAACCAAAAATCATTCTCCCTGTCTTGCTCTTCTTTGTTACTTTTGAATTGTCGCTTAATTCCTATTATCAAGTTGGAGGAATTGCTAAAGAATGGGTATTTGCCACTCGTTCATCTTATTCTAGTCACCTTGACGAGATTGACAAGCTTGTCAATTATTCCAAAAAGGAAAATATTGACTTTTTTAGAACTGAAAGATTGAATCCACAAACAGGAAATGACAGTATGAAATTCAACTACAATGGAATTTCCCAGTTCTCATCTGTTCGAAATACTCAGGCAAGTTCTACTTTAGATAAACTTGGTTTTAAATCAGCAGGAACAAATCTGAATCTCCGTTATCAAAACAATAGTATTTTAATGGACAGTATTTTTGGTGTTCGCTACAATCTATCTGAAACAGATCCTCAAAAATTTGGTTTTCTTCCAGAGAAAAGTGAAAAAGAAATGTCTCTCTATCAAAATGATGCTGCACTTGGTTTAGCTTTTCTGACCAATGATGTTTACCAGGATGTCAAGTTTACAAATTTGACTTTAGATAATCAGACAGAATTTTTGAATCAATTGACTGGCTTTGATTTTAAATATTATAATAAAGTAGAAGCTATAACTACTAATGAAAATGTCAAGCAAATTGGTAACAGAGTGACTGTGGATGTTGACAGAGAACATAATACAAGCTTTGCTAGTGTAATCTATACTGTCAATGTACCTGCTAACAGTCAACTATATGTTAATGTTGCTGGGATTGATTTTAGTAATGATGATCAGACAGATGTTGACATTACTGTCAATAACTTTACAGAACGTTATACAACTAATAATGTTTTTCCTTTCTTTAATGCTGGATATTTCAGTCAAAGTCAAACAGTATCTATTCGCTTTACATTCCCAGATAATTCAACTGTTTCATTTGATACACCAGAATTTTTTGCCGTTAATACTGAGCAATATCAAAATGTCATTCAAAAATTAAAAGAGCAGCCCGTTTCCACAACTACTGATTTAAACACAGTAAAAACAAACTATAGAGCGGAAAAGGATACTTCATTATTCTTTTCCATTCCTTATGATAAGGGATGGTCAGCCACTCTTAACGGGAAGTCTGTCACACTAAAACGAGCTCAAAACGGCTTTATGAAATTAGATGTGAAAAAAGGAGAAGGGAATGTTGTCCTCACTTTCATTCCTAATGGACTGAAAGAAGGTGGCATTGCCTTCATATCTGGTATAATCTTATTTGTTTGTTATAATTTTCTACGTAGGAAACGACAGAGAATATAAATATAGCAAAAATCAGATCTTTACCAATATAAAAAATAAGGCTCTTCATTAAAATGCTAGTGAAGGCCTTTTTTGAACAATAAAAAACACTCACTAGGAGTGTCTCTAGCTCCGGCAGTAGGACTCGAACCTACGACATCATGATTAACAGTCATGCGCTACTACCAACTGAGCTATGCCGGATAATATAGTCCGTACGGGATTCGAACCCGTGTTACCGCCGTGAAAAGGCGGTGTCTTAACCCCTTGACCAACGGACCATATGGTATGCTCTCTTTCAGAACATATTCCATTATATCAGGTTTTTAAGCTTTGTCAACTCTTTTCCCTTTATTTTCGAAAATATCTTTCAGATATTTCACTCTTAAACGAGTGACCGGACAGCGATGATTTTCGTAAAAGATAATTTCTCGATTTTTCTTGTCATAATCAACAATGTTGCCAATATTAACCAGATAAGATTTATGTGGTGAAAAAAATCGTTTAGATTGCTGATCTTTTTCTTGAATATCTGTTATCGTTCCATAAAACTCCTTGAGAAAATTTTTACCGACAATCCGAAGTTTATGAGAGCTCCCTGTCGTTTCGATATACAAAATATCGTTATAAGGCATTCGAACATCATTGCCACGATAACTATATTCAAAATAATCTACCATATTGGTATTTTCAATTAGTGTACTCTTAGTGTAAAGAATACTGTCTTTGATTCTATTTTTAAAAGCATCATTGTTGATATCTTTATCAATAAAATCAAGTGCTGATACTTTATATTTAAAAGTCATAGTAGCAAATTCAGATTTTGAGGTTACAAAAACTATAATGGCATAAGGATTATGATGACGGATAAATTGAGCTACTTCCAGCCCTTTTGTTTCCTCTCCTTTAATGTCAATATCCAAAAAATAAAGCTGGTTAACGTCTCCATTTTCAATATATTTTTTGAATTCTTTGATTTTTCCTGTAACCTGAACCTGGATGTCAATTCCAAGTTCCTCAGCAATTTCTGCTAATGTCGTTTCCATCCTGACTTGATGAGATACGGTATCCTCTAAAACTAACACTTTCATAAATTCTATCTCCTAATTGTTAAAATCTGTGTAAAACTTCTTGGCTCAATTTGTGTATCAAGAGTGATAAATTCATACCTATCTAAAATTTCCTTGATGTTATTCAACCCGTAGCCTCTATTCTCTCCTTTAGTTGAAAATTCCGGCTGATAGAGTTCTTCCAAATCCAATTTTCCTTCTTTACGAGAATTTTGAACAACAAAAATGGTTCTATCATCCAGTTGAACCAGAGAAACATGGACTATTTTTTCTAAGCTGTCAATGGCACTCTCAATAGCATTATTTAATAAAATACTAGCAATTCTGACCAGATCTAACAACTTGATTGGAAGGCGTTCCACTTTATCCTTAACTTCAAAAGTCAGCTGAATCTGATGTTCACGCGCTTGAAAGATTGTCTCAGTCATGACACTCCTTAAAGCTGAATCTCCTACATTATTCAAATCAAAAACTGTATATTTATCTGAACGCAGGTTCAAATTTGCATCAGCCAAGACCTCTTGATAAATGTGCTCAATTTCCTTGATATCTCCAGTTTGAATAGCCACTTGCATACTTGTCAGCATGCTAGCATAATCATGACGAAATCCTTTGATTTCATAGTACAATCTCACAATTTCATCAGTATATTCCTGAAGTCGAAGCTGTTCAGATTCTTTTTGACGCAAACGCTCTTCTTTTTCGTATTTCTCACGGCTGTCCTTGAACGTCACCAAGGTAGAAAGAAAGGCCAAGAAACAAATAGTAGCAATCATACTGCTAAAACTGTTGAAATGCTTTATATTACTAATCCAGTGAGAGAGATTTAAAATCAGCCAATTCATTGCATATAAACTACTAATCATCAGAATCTGAGATTTAAAGAAACTTCTTTTAAGATAATCTATTCTGAAATCAAAAATATCAATAACTTTTACCATAAAGAACAAGGATATTAAGTTGATACATGTCAGAAACAAGCCCATGTACTGAGCTACAAAATCATCTCCTAAAACAGATGAAATAATAACTGAAAAGAAAGTAGTAGAGCTATCAATTGACAAACATAAAAAGAAGGAAAGTAAGAAAGATTGGTATCTTTTAATCTTTTCAACTCTACAAAAATACCAAACTATAAATAGAGGGAGAAAAAATGACAGCGCATATGATGGAAATGAGATTTCAAATGAAAACACATGCCCTAAAAAAGCAATTATAAACGGAATTATAATCTCAAGACCAAAGCAAACACCTACAAAAAAGTAAGTATGCTTAATTTTAGTGATTTTTGATAAAATCACTAAAAATGCAGCTACATTAATAAAAGGATGAACAATTAATCCTATTATTTCAAGTGACATAAATTTCTCCCCTAAACTTTAAAATTCTTATCTTCCAAAAATCCAATCCCATGGATTTGGAATACCTCTTATATCCCAAAAGGTTTGAACAAGTGAATTGCTATTTGCAGCAATTTGAAAAGAATAGATTTTCATAACTATCTCCTATCTTTTTATCTTGTAAGTCACCTTACATTTATCATTATAGAAAAATAGAAAGAGTTAGTGACAATTTTCCCTGAAATGTCATTTTTTATCCCCAAAATGACATTATACCAAAAAAATAGAAGAAAAAAACACGAAATATTGTAAAATACTTCGCATTTTTTTACCTTTCTGATCTCAGCAGGATTCGAACCTGCGACCGTTCGCTTAGAAGGCGAATGCTCTATCCAGCTGAGCTATGAGACCAATACTATCTCATTCTATCAGAAAATAGGATTGCCGTCAAGATTACTTATGATAAGGACTCCCCTGCTGAATCATAAAAGCTCGATAGATTTGCTCTATTAAAACAAGGCGCATCAGTTGATGAGGTAGCGTTAATTTGCCAAAACTCATCAGAAGATTTGCCCGTTTTTTTACTGCAGGAGATAAACCTAAACTTCCGCCAATAACAAAAGTGATATCAGAAAAGCCATGCACTGTAGTATCCATCATGAGCTGACTAAATTTTTCTGACGGAAATTGCTTTCCTTCAATTGCCAAAGCAATAACAAATTCACGCTCATTGATTTTAGCCAGAATTTTATTTCCTTCTTTTTCAAAAATCTGCTGATTTTCTAAATCACTAGCTTTATCAGGTGTTTTTTCATCCGCTAGCTCAACCATTTCCACCTTGCAGAATCGATTGAGACGCTTCATGTATTCGGCAATTCCATCCTTTAAATATTTTTCTTTCAGTTTTCCAACTGTTACAAGTTTTATTTTCATAAGTTTATTCTATCATATTCATCTATACTTCACACTTTATTAACAAGTAAAATTTATCTGGGAATCGGCTAATCTGTGTATTTTCTAATGCCTATCAACAGTTTTTCTAAGTTTTCCACAAGGTGTGGAAAACTTAGAGGATTTAAGTTATAATTAAGTTTAGCTAACTATAATTTCATCAATTGTAATTCAAGGAGGAAAACATGAAAAACTCTTCAAATGCCATCAAAAAGGCTTTATTGCTTTTTGCAGTGTTAATTGTAGGTTTTATCGGCGGAAGTTTAGGGAATTATGTTACTACATTAGTAACTTCACGTGTAAAAATGAATGGAAATTCAACAACCAGTGTAACTACTTCATATAAAAACTCTACAGACATTTCAGAAGCTGTGAAAAAGGTTCAAAATGCGGTTGTTTCAGTAATTACTTATGCTGAATCTTCTAGCAGCGTTATCAATGATGAATCTTCCAACGATGAATCACAAATCTCCAGTGAAGGTTCTGGCGTAATTTATAAAAAAGACGGAAAATCAGCCTATCTGGTAACCAACACCCACGTTCTTAACGGATCAACCAATGTAGATATCTTGCTAGCTGATGGAAACAAGGTTCCAGGAGAAGTAGTTGGATCAGATGTTTATTCAGATATTTCTGTCGTTAAAATTAGCTCTGAAAAAGTAACTGATGTTGCTGAATTTGGAGATTCTAAATCTCTGACAGTTGGTGAGACAGCTATTGCTATCGGAAGTCCTCTTGGAACAGAATACGCTAACTCTGTCACACAAGGAATTATTTCTAGTTTAGGCAGAAACGTTACATTACAATCTGAAAATGGTGAAAATATTTCAACAACTGCACTGCAAACAGATGCTGCAATCAATCCTGGTAACTCTGGCGGCCCATTGATTAACATCCAAGGACAAGTTATTGGGATTACTTCAAGTAAAATTTCAACAAATGGCCAAACCTCTGTTGAAGGGATGGGATTTGCCATTCCATCTAATGATGTCGTAAATATTATCAATCAACTTGAGAAAAATGGAACAGTCACACGTCCTGCTTTAGGGATTCAAATGATGGATTTATCTAATCTGACAACTTCTGATTTTTCTAAATTAAATCTTCCTTCTTCAGTGAAATCAGGTATTCTTGTTCGCTCTGTTCAGCAAGGGATGCCTGCTGATGGCAAGCTTCAAAAAAATGACGTCATTACAAAAGTAGATAATACAGATGTGGAATCCACTAGTGATTTACAATCTGCTCTCTACAAGCATAGTATTGGAGATGAAGTAGAAATTACTTATTATCGAGATGGTAAATCTCAAACAGTCAAAATCAAACTCACTAAATCAACAAAAGAGTTAAGCTCAAATTAACTTATTTACAAGATTGTCAACACACCTTTACACAATCGTAAAGGTGTGTTATTCTATATACAAATGGAAAACTTTCAATATATTGCACTTAAAGACATTCGAACCAATCCTTATCAGCCTCGTAAACAATTTTCACAAAAAAAGATTGAAGAATTAGCAGCATCAATCAAAGAAAATGGTCTCATTCAGCCAATCATTCTTCGGAAATCTTCACTTTTTGGTTATGAAATTTTAGCAGGAGAACGGAGATTTAGAGCTGCCTCTTTTCTTGGCCTAGAAACGATCCCAGCTGTCGTCAAAGAATTATCTGATGATGAAATGCTGAAACAGGCCATTATCGAAAATCTTCAAAGAGAAGACTTGAATCCTATAGAAGAGGCTGAGTCTTATCAAAATTTGATTGACAAAGGCTTGACACATGATGAAATTGCTAAAATCATGGGAAAATCTAGACCCTATATCAGCAATATTGTCAGACTTTTACAGCTGTCTAAAGAAGTTCGCCAAGCTATCAAGGAAGAAGAGATTTCTCAAGGACATGCTCGCCTGCTGGTTCCCTTAAAAGAAGAAGAACAGTTACTATGGCTGGAAAAAATCTGTCGAGATGATTTATCAGTTCGAGCAGTTGAAAAGCTTCTCCAGCAAAAAAAGAGTCTCAAAAAGAAACCTAATAAAGAACTGTTTGCTAAATCTGAAGAGGAAAAAATTAAAAAAATTCTCGGTCTGGAAGTTTCTATTCAGTTAAAAAGCCAGAGTAAAGGAAAGCTGATTATTCCTTTTGAAAGCGAAGAAGAATATCAAAGAATTATAAACAGTTTTAAATAAAACTGTTATTTTCTTTTTTTAAAATAACAAAATTATCCACTGTTAAATCAATTAGGAAGCCTATTAGAATAAGAAATTTTAGCTTTATTCACATTCTGTGGATAACTTCAGCTAACAATGTGAATTCTTTTCCAGTTCTTGTGGAAAACTTTAAGCCTTTATGATAAAATAAGATGCGTATGAATCAGAAAATTATAGAAAAGGAGGGAAGTT